>JBGSRE010000531.1:0-12421 GCA_041737755.1 Oligoflexus sp. | reverse complement strand
GGCGATAAAGCCTTTATAGTTGATCGATCCAGGAACGATGAGAATAATCCCAGGTAATAAAGTAATCAAACCGGGCCGACGCAGAATACGAGCTAGCACATTGCTCACCATGGCAGTAAAAGCGCCGGCAACAAAAAATGAGAGTTCCGTGCCCAAAAAGTTGCTGCCCAAACGGGCTATGGAATAGGATGCAATCGAGACGAGAAAAGCCGAGGGCATATTTTTGGGCCGCACGCGAAAGAGTATCAGAAATCCGATCGCCAGAGCAGCCACACCAGGCACTTCGGTCCAGGCGGGAAGGGGGGGCATAGCTTCGGCAACTGCTGGTGACTGCAAACTCTGCATGATGCGTTTAGCCAGAGCGACCGTAAAAACAATCTTCAAAAGCTCTCCCGTTGCTCCAGCTAGACGGGCCGTTCCGGACAGCAGATTTTTGGTCGAGAGCTCGACGAACGACACGACAAGTGCCAGACCAGGAATCAATACGATAATACTGGCAAGAATCACTTTGTCGACAGAGATTGATGGAAAATGCGGCGCAAGTAGACTGACAAGCAGCACGGAAAGAAAGGCAGCCAAAGCTCCGAAAAGCTGCTGCATAGGCCGCCATCGGCTGCCGAAAAGATCCAGACTTCCTACTAATAATCCGATGACAGCAGATACCGCAAGATCCATCCAGCTGCCATGCAAAGCTGTAATCATCCCGCCTGACGCTAGGGCATAGCTCAAAACCAGAAGCCAGCGAGGAAGTTCGGAGTCACCGAGATGAATGGCCTCAATGATCTGCGTGCCTTCCAAAAGATTCCTTTGGCCTGCAATAACCTGATCGGCAGCCTCATCGATCCGACTGAGTTTCGATAAATCGATATGGCCCGGTTCCGTTCGAATGACGACGGTCCGCTGCTGTGTGTCTTCATAAAAACTGGCGATGATACCGGTGGGAAAAGCTAGAAATTCGCAGCGGAGTCCGAGTTTCGTTCCCGTCTTGTTCAGAGCTCTCTCTAAATGGTGAGCCGCGGCTCCGCAGCCATGGAGGGATCGGCCTAGCAGCAAAATGAAGTCAACTTTGGTATTGAACTGATGATCCATGAAATACCTAAAAGCCTAAGCTTAGCGCTTTTGCATGAATTTGCAAGGGCAGCGAGGCCCGTTCCGGGTCCTGGTCAGAGCGGCAAGAGAGAATTTTTTGCCGAATGTTTCTGGTAGAGATGCAGAGCCTTGCGATCGAGATTGCTGATCAACTGAGTTTCCACGAGTTCCAAAGGCACCCAGACGAAGTTTCGCTCCTCCAGGGTCGGGAGTTCCCGATGATGAACAAATGCCTGAATTTTGTGCTTAGTAATGGAATGCTTAAAGCTGCCGAAAGCATTCAACTTGAATGTCAAGCGAGCTGCTTGCTCCCAGCGCAAAGACCCCTCGTCCGATTCCAAAGCGCTTGGTAAACCCAGGGTGCCGCCTAAAAATTTAGCATCCTTGGAGCGTTGCACAAGGCCGACTTTCCCACCTTGCATCAAAAACCAGAGATGCATGCGTACATCCTGGTAGTCCATCGGCTTTTTGGGAGCCGGAGCCAGATTTTGGCTATTGGCAGCATAGGCCTGACAGACAGCTTGTAAGGGGCAGATGGAACAGTTTGGATTCTGCTTCAGGCAAACGGTCTGACCCAATTCCATGACGGCTTGATTATAGTCACTCGGAGCAGACGGTGGAATCAATTGATCGCCAAGCTCTTGCAGATTTTTCTTCAGCTTTTGATCGGGAATAATACGAAGATCCAAAATTCGACAAAAGACTCGTTCAACGTTGCCATCAACGACAGCTTTGGGAACTTGAAAGGCAATGCTGCTTATGGCAGCGGCGGTATAATTGCCAATGCCTGGCAGTTCGAGCCATTCTTTGAAACTTGTCGGCCATTGAAAGGGATTTCGAGCGCTCAAAACTTGGGCTGCCTCATGCATCATGCGGAACCGACGATAGTAACCCAAACCTCTGCAGGCAAGCCGCACGGAATTCTCATCAGCAACGGCTAGCGAAAAAAGCGTAGGGAATTCTTCGAGAAAACGCTGATAAGCAGGGAGCACAGCTTGGATGGTCGTCTGCTGCAGCATGATTTCACTCACCCACACGACATAGGGATCGCCAGACTCTTGAAAGCGTTGACGCCAGGGGAGAGCTCTTTTATTTTTTTGATACCAAGCCACTAGCGCAGTCCCGATTGGAAAATCAGGAGCACGCCGCTTAAGGCTCTGGCTCATCTTGGACGAGACTGTCAATGAGTACTATCCTTAGGTCTTTTTACTAGTCTTTTTCTTGCGGACACCGGTGGAAGTACTTTTTTTACTGCTTCCGCCATTGCCCATCGGCTTCTCCGGAGCTGCCTTGGTTTTCGCCACAGGAGCTTTGGTCTTTAGGTTCAGACGACTGACAGCTTTTTCCGTAGTCGTCTTTACCTTTTTCTCCAGCTTGTCCAAATTCACCCCATACTTACCGGCGGTGACTTTCAACTCGCTGTAGAACTTATCAAAAGCGGGTTCAAGTTTTTTGATTTGGCTGTCAACCAGCTTTTCGAATTCCTGCTTCTTGGCAACTACACTTTTGTTGCTCGTGGCCTTGTTTGCAGCATCTTTAATCTTGCTGATCAAGACTTCGCCTTCGCGTTCCAGGGTTTTTTGTAGCTTATTCAAGTCGACCTGTACTTTAGTGAGTATCTCATTCATAACTCATCGTCCTTGTAAAAGAGCCTTTGAATACATGCCCACAGAATCTAGCTTCGGGATGGCAGCTTTCTCAGCTAAGGAATTCAGAAGTTCAGATCCGGGAGTCATGCTATCATAGAGGACCGATCAGTAAATTTCCAGTTAAAGTCTGCGCTCATGCTCCTCACGCAACGAGAATCAGTTGGAAAAAATGGCCTTACGCTTTTCCAAGAAAGCGCTGAGCCCTTCCTTGGCTTCGGGTCCCGTAAAGGTGCTAGCAAAGGCTGAGGCCTCGGCCGCAAGTCCATGTTCCAAAGGCATTTCCAAAGAAGCGCGGGCCAATCTTTTGGTTTCTGCAACGGCCAGAGGCGCGGCACGACTCAGGTATTTCAAGACTTGAGCGAGAACCGCAACGAGTTCTTCGGCTGCTGCCACATTGGAAATAAGTCCCAACTGATAGGCCTCACGACCATTTAATTTCCGGCCTGCACATAATATTTCTAAAGCAAGAGGCAACCCAACCCGACGAGCCAGCCGCTGCGTGCCGCCGAAACCGGGGATCAGTCCAAGGTCAACTTCAGGCTGCCCAAACAAGGCTTTTTCGGAAGCGATGATAATATCACAGGCCATGGCAAGCTCGCAGCCACCGCCTAAAGCAAAGCCTTGTACACGAGCTATTGTCAGGAAAGGGGCCGCTTCCAAGCGGCGGCTCATGTCCTGGCCGAGTCGTGCAAACTGCAGGGCTTCCTGGGTATTAAGCTCACGCATGGCAGCAATATCGGCCCCAGCAACAAAAGCTTTATCACCCGCTCCGGTAATGACTAAGGCGCGAAGTCCTCGCGTGAGCTCACAGTTGTCCAACACGGATATTATTTCCCGAAGCACTTGGACGTTGAGTGCATTCAAAACTTTCGGACGATTGATAGTCAGCGTAGCGATGTCGCCTTCACGCGACCAAAGGAGGGTCTCCAGGTTGGATTGAGTCATGGGCGGAATCCTCATTTCTGCGAATAGTTGTAAACACCAAGTCCTGTTTTGCGTCCAAGGTAACCTGCCTCGACATATTTTACCAGCAAGGGACTCGGGCGATAGCGGGGATCACCCAGACCGTCATGCAGCACGCGGATGATAGCTAGGCAGGTATCGAGGCCTATAAAATCAGCCAGAGCGAGTGGGCCCATGGGCTGATTGGTGCCAAGTTTCATACCCTTATCGATGTCTTCGGCGCTGGCGATGCCTTCCATTAAGACGGTAAAGGCCTCGTTGATCATCGGCATCAGGATACGGTTGATAACAAACCCGGGATAGTCCTTAGATTTCGTGACTTCCTTGTCCAGACCGAGGGCGAGTTTGACGATTCGATCGATAGTTTCGTCGGAACTGGTCATCGATGGAATAATTTCGACTAACTTCATAAGAGGAACTGGATTCATAAAATGCATGCCGATCACCTTATCGGGGCGCTGAGTTGCGGCCGCAAGACGGGTGATGGGAATCGATGAGGTATTGCTTGCCAGGATACAAAGACTCTGCGTAATACGGTCAAGATCACGGAACAATTGTAGCTTGAGTGCTTCATTCTCACTGACAGCTTCGATGACAAGATCGGCTTGGCCGAGATCACTGAGTTGGGTGGAAAAACTCAAGCGGGTCAGGACACTGGAAGCACTCTCACTGCCGAGCAAGCCTTTGCTTTCGAGTTTGCTGAGCGAAGCAGCAATGACTTTTTTTGCTGATTCCAGTTGGGAATCTTTTATATCAACAAGAGTCAGATGCAGACCCTTCATGGCGCAAACCTGGGCGATACCACTGCCCATCTGACCTGAGCCGATCACGCCGACTTTGTCAAATCCTGCGATACTCATAAAAATTCCTATTAAAAATGATCCAATCACGAGTGGGCCATGATACTCGGGGCCCATAAAATTGCAAAGCCGAGCTGATAAGTCAGAGTGATTCGGACCATTCGAGCCGAAACTCGGCCAGAGCGGCCTGAGGTGACTCGCTTTGGACTCGACTTCCCAACCCCACTTGGGCAAAGTTTCCAGCGCTTGGACTATTTTTTAAGGAGGCGCAAGCTTGCTCCCAAGTGCCTTGCAAAGAGAGCCAGTGACCCTGTCGTCAGCCTGGTTTGATGATGTCTGGACGGCCCTGGATGACTGTCCTCCCAAGCAAGATTACCTCGTGCTCGGCGGAGGCCGTTCCCGTTTCACCTTGATCGCAATGAGTTGGGATGAAGTGGACTGGCAGGATTTTCTGCGAGGAACCCCGACATCCGCTCCGCTTTACCCGGGAAATGGCTGGACGACCGGCCATCTGGCCATTCACTGCTACGATGCCAAAGAACCGGATAGCAAGGCCTTGCCACGAGTTTTTCGTCTGCTCCAAACTTTGGTCATCGATCACCAGCAGCGTCGAGCTGAAATCTGTTGGGAGTCGGCTTGGGAAAAGTGCCTGGGGCAATGGTCGTTGCCAAAGGCTGCGGCCCAGCGAGGCCCTGTTCAGGATCCTTTGCCAACCTGGCAAAGCAACTGGTCCGATGACCAGTATCGACAGGCAGTGAGCGAGATACGGGAAGATATTCGTCGGGGCCGTTTTTATCAGATGAATCTTCTTCGCTATTGGCAGACCCATGATCCCATCACTCGTTCGCAATGGTTTCAACAATTGACTCGGATGGGCGGACCTTTCTCAGCCTATATTCACATTCCTGGATTGCAGCTGGTCTCTTTTAGTCCTGAGCGATTTTTCAAACTGGCCACCGAAGCGGACGAAACTTGGGTGGAAACTGAGCCCATCAAGGGCACACGAGCGGTATCCAGCGATCCCGCTGAAAATCTTCGGCAGCAGCAGCTGTTGATGATGAGCCGCAAGGATGAAGCGGAATTAAATATGATCGTCGATCTCTTACGCAATGATCTCTTGCGTATTTGCGAGGCTGCCAGTGTGAAGGTTCTGGATCCTGGATCGCTTCACAGTTTTGCCAATGTCCATCATCGCATTGCTCGTATTCGAGGGAGCTTGCGCCCGAATCTCCCAATGGCTACGGTGTTGGCTGCGCTGTGCCCGGGCGGATCGATTACCGGCGCTCCCAAGCGGGAAGTGATGCGGGCTATCCAGGAAAAAGAAGCTCGCTCTCGGGGCTATTTTATGGGTAATATTATGTACAGAGATAGCTTTACAGGGCGGTTGGACTCGTCCATTTTAATTCGAACAGCTTTGAGCCAGGAGCCGGGACTCTGGGAGTTCGCGGCCGGCAGCGGTTTGGTGATTCATAGTGATCCTGACGAGGAACTTTTGGAGATTATGACCAAAGCCAAGGTCCTATTCGGATCTTTCTCCTCCCGCTGAGGGGGACCTCGATAGGCAGACCGCCCGTATGGCCCAAGCTCGCTTCATTTGCTATACTTTAAGTCTGTGACTGGTGAATGCGGCAAGGAGAGCCCCATGGAAACAAACGACGAAACGATGGCCATCATCCTTACCAAAAGACCCAATATTCGCGATGCAGTTCGTCAGGCTTTTAAATCGCAAGGTTTGAAACCTGGGACCATTTACAATGCCACCGAAGAAAAGGAATTCACCGAGAAGCTCGAAAGCAACGGCTACTCGATGCTGGTATTGGATTGGGAATTTGGCGCGGATAGCGTTAATGATATACTCACGCAAAATCGTAAAAATAGCCGTTTAGAATCCCATCCTGTCTTCCTCCTTGCTGCTGGGGAAGATGACAACATCATCTTAATGGCCCGCGAATTCTTCATTCAGTATGTATCGGTAGGTGAAGTCAATACCGATACGATCCGCGAACAAATCAAAGGTCTGGTCAAAGATTTTCAGCACATGTCACCCGTTCGCAAAATGCTCCTCGCCGTGGAAGCGGCAAGGCAGTCCGGGGATGCCGAGCAGGCCATCGAGATGCTCGAGCGACTGCACGAAAAGCAACCGGAAAATCAGCGAGTGGTTGTCGAGCTAGCTGAAAGCTATATTCACAGCAATGAATGGGTTAAGGCAGAAGCCTGCCTAAAATCCTGCATCAACGTCGAAGACTGCTATGCTCGTATCAAACATCTTTATGCCCGATGTCGGCTCAAGGCTGGTGATTATAATGGGGCGATCGCCTCATTAAAAGGCGCCCAGCTCATCAGTCCATATAATGTGGAAAGACTGCTTGAATTGGGCAATGTCTTTTTAAAAATCGATAGACCCGAGGAAGCCGAAGCCACCTTTGACGAAGTTCTCGCTTTCGCACCTCAGGCTAAGAGTGCCAAGATCGGCAAAAGCACGAGTAAGTTGCTGATGGGTGAAGTGAATGAAGCTTTGAACCTGCTGCATGAATTTGCCAGTCCCCGTGAACTCAGTGCCGTGTTCAATACCGCTGCGATTCTGGCTATTCGTCAGAAGCGTTACGATGCAGGCTTTGAACTTTATCAAAAAGCTCTGCATTTGCTGGCCAAAAAGCCTAAACTGGTGTCACGGATTCTGTATAACATGGGCATTGGCTATGTTAAATCTGGCAAACCAGATAAAGGTCTCAAGTGTTTTGAAAAATCGGCAGAGGCGGATCCTGAATTTGCGGATGCCGTACACAACATTAAAGTGCTTAAAACGGCAGCTCATCCCACTGCTGCTGCCGGTGGCAAACAGTCTCTTGAAGAGCAGCACGATCTCTTGGACGGTCTGGAAGAAAGATTTACCAGCAGTTTGCCATTGATTGATCTAGGCCTGGATCAGGAGGATGAGGTTCAGCTCGACGATGTTTTAGACATTGGAAAAGTGGGCTAGGCTTGGTAGATGATGCAAGTCGTGTTTCACGAGCATGCATCGCGACAGCTATTCTTAAATCTGCTCCGCAGCTGCTTGCGCCTTCGACTCAGCCGGTTTTTCCCACATCAGAGCTACAGCTTGAATCCCTTGCAGCGGCGGCAATCGAGTGAGTTTAATCGGATAGCCCTGCAGCAAATGGGAAGCCAACTGCAGGTGTTGTTCCCCTGAGCGAGGCAAGTGTGTGCTGACGATATCATCATCGATCGGACCGCGCAGGGACATGACAAGAATATATTTGGACTCGCGCAATTTGCACTGATGATGCAGTGTTGGATTCTGCCAGGCTCGTTCCCGAGCCAGTTCAATCAAGGCCATCTGCCCATGATACAGCACCGAGTGGAGGGTGCTTTCGGGGATCTTCAGATGGGTCATTTGCAGATCTTCACTCAGTTGATTTTCATAATGCAGCTGAATGTCTTTTTCCTGGAGTTCGATCAGGGATTGGCTCTCTGTTACCAAGCGCAGCAGCGATTTATTGCCTTTTTGCGGCGCTCCCATCATGCGATGCCAATGCTCAGCGAGGTCCTTATTCTCTTGCAGCTGCTGCAGAAGAGATTGGGCAAGCAGGGTGACGTTGATGGCGTTGGTACTCAGCTCCTGACTGCAACCGATCAGAATGCATACAGCTTTTTCCAGTTCCGATTCACCATGGGTATCGACGCGTTCAGCCATGGTTCGGACCAATTTCCTTGGTGAAAGCAAACGTAATTCATCTGCCCACTTCTGTCCCAATTCTTGCAATTTTTGAGCGGGACGCACGAGGCGTGCTGCCGCGAGATGGGAAATATCCTCGCCTAAACTATGAACTTCCTCAAGCTTTTGTAAGTGAGCTTTGGCTGATCCGTTCATTTGCTGATGCAAGGAACGGGTCTTTTGCATCCAATTTTGCTCCACTTGCTGATCCATAAGCCGAGCCTCCAGATTGACAATCTGTTGAGAAAGGCTCTGACTATGCTGCCTGCAGGATTGCATCTGCTCATAATTCCGCTTCACTGTGCTGTTGAGTCGATCCCGAATCTGCTCAAAAAGAGAAGATAAGCCGCCGTTCTGGGGATCTTCCTGACGATCTTCAGGTTGCAAATCCCGGGCCCAAGCTTGCAAACCCTCCAGATCTTTCTTTAAGAACTCCTCGCGCATTTTCATGGAACGAAAAAGATGGAAGACGGCTAGGAAGAATGGCAGGAGAGCAATGAGTAGGGTTTTTTGCAAAGTGATCATGTCGCGCTGCAAGACCCTTGGATAAAACTTCAGAATGAGGTGTTGGGAATAGAGATCAGCTTTCGCTGGTCCTTCGGGTAAACTCTGGTCTTCCATGACTAAAAATTTATTGGTGCCCGCCGATCCCATGCTCAATTCCAGACTGCGAAAGCTTTGGCGAAGTGATGGAAAATGAAAGAGCCAGCTGTTAGAAATCCATGTTGAACTCATAATGAAATAGCGTCTTTCGCCAAACTGTCCCAGAGGCATGACGAAATCCAAAGCTAAATGATCCGGCAAAGCTCGCCATTGAAAGCGTGGAGCATCGATGCTGCTGAGTTGGGGAAGGGGGCATTCGGAACTCAGGAGAACACCCTGCTCCGAATGGGCTCGATACTGGCATTGACTGTCCAGGATTGCCAATTGATCGATCATGCCTGTGGTCGTATAGCCACTCAATGTGCGGCTGACGGCATTGAAGTTCTGCTCTTGCAAGTCTTGATTCAAAGCCGGATTGGCTTTCAATTCTCGACCTAATTCGGAAAGTTGAAGTTTGGTGCTTTGTAAGGCCTGCTCATACTGAACGCGGGCCACCTGAAATTGGCTTTGCAATTGCAAAAGCGGCCCCTGGCCCATCATGATCGCCAGGACAGGCAGGATGGATGCAAAGAGATACACAAGAGCTCGCGTCACGTTCTGTCTCCGCCACATAGGGAAGTTTATTTTCTCATGTTACCTTTGGCCGCTTCGGAAGGTCCATGAAAATAACGAGCAGAGGCGCAGCGGGCATTAGCCTGATTTCTTCATGGACGATTCGGCTGATCCCCGATAGGATCAGTGGATTCGGGACTCAGGTGAAGGATCGGCATGCGTTCTTCCGAGTTGAAATCTGCGCTTATTCTTACCCTGCTTTGCATGATCCTCTTGCGACTGGTGTGGATGGATCTGCGTTCTTACGTTATCACCTATGCACCTCAAAATCGTTACGCCTTTGACCGGAGTGAGGCCAGTGGCAGCTGCCGTCGTTCTTTTAGCTTGCGCCAAATAGGTCCAGATCGTCCCACCGAAGGCAGTTGGGAGCGACCGGGTTGGGCGGACGCGAAACTCTATCAAAGCCTAGTTCTTGCCAGCTGTCGCAATGGCGTTTTTTATGAGGCGGGATTTGTTCGATACAATCAGGGATTGCTGATCGCCTGCCTCGTCTTCTGCGTCTTGCTCACGCGCATCATGGCCCGATCCTGGGTCGTAGGATTGATCATTGCGGTCGCTCTTTTGAGTCGCGGACGCTTGATTTCCGCTAATGGACAGATTTCTGCTGATGCCTTGATGGCGGCGGGGTTTGCCCTTTGGGCCCTGTGCCTCGCCCATTGGCTCCGGTCCGGATCCTGGTGGATGTATCTGGCTTCGTTTGTGATTGTGGCAGGACTCATGAGTCTGGATCCAGGCACTGCCCTCATGGGCCTTGCGCCCCTCTTGGTCCTGAGTGTCTGGCGTTTTATTCTGCAGAGGCGAGCGAAACGTGCTCTTCCCGGTACTGATCCTTTGATGCACGGCCCGATCGATGATAATAGCAGGGATATTAAACTTTGGAACCGATGGGGCGATCTTTTGAATCTCTCACTTGGACCGAAACCGGATGCACCTCTATCCGGCGGCATCTTTCGTCCTTTGCCGGACGGAGTCAGGCCGCTCATGTATCAAAGGCGATTTCTTTGGAATCTACGAACTTCCAATGTTCTCGGGGCTGTGATACTGGCGATTGTCTTGATCGTTCAATTTAGTTTGAGCAAGTTTGGATCGCCGGCATTCCAGTCTCTTTCCCTATCGCAGATCTCCCATTGGTTTCAGCACTACATCAGTCCCTTGGATCGAGACTTGGGATTAGGTCTGTTTATGATGCTTATGGCCCTGACCTGGCGCTCCCGATGGCTGCCCTTTCTCAGGCCTCTCGTTAACCTTGTCGGACTCTCTATCATCCTGAGTTCATTGGGTGCGGCGTTGCTCGATTGGATCTATCTGCCCGAGCAGGCTGATCGACTTTGGCAAGGACCTCGGCTGCTTATGATCTGGGAGCCCGTTCTTATGACCCTCGGCATGCTCGCCTTCTATCAGATGATCCTCAGCCTACTCTCCCGCTTGGACCGCATTCCTGGTCTTTCGCGATTCCTTAAACTCCTAAAATAAAGCTAATTTTTGGGTTTATTTATCGAACAAAATAAATTCACTTGATGAATAGCAAGTCCTCATTTGATGATTTTCAGGATCCATCTTCGAACTTCCACCAAATTTTATCCTCGTTTTTAGTCAGGACCTAGGGTCCTAGAAGAATTGTTCTCCCTGTCTTTTTTTTAAAAATATCCAATCAATAATTTATCGAAACCCAATCCCGATTTTGGGAAAGCTCTTATGCGTGTTTGGCGTTCGACGATAGGAGGGTTATGGATTTACGCAATCATTCACACTGACATTAGGAGATTTTCACATGGGTCTACGCATCAAAACCAACGTTCCTTCTTTGATCGCTCAGCGTCGCTTGGGTAATACCACAGCCGATATGCAGAGCAACATGGAAAAACTATCCAGCGGTTCGCGTATCAACAAATCTGCGGATGATGCCGCAGGTCTGGCGATTTCCGAAACTTTGACGGGTAAGATTCGTTCCATGTCGCAGGCGCAGCGCAATGCCAACGATGGTATTTCGTTGATCCAGGTGGCAGAAGGCGGGATGAACGAGATCAGTAATATCTTGATTCGGATGCGCGAGCTGGCAACCCAGTCCGCAACGGATACCCTTGGAAATCTCGAGCGTTCCTATACCAACAAAGAATACACCCAGCTGGTGGATGAAATCGATCGTATTTCCAACTCGACTGAGTTCAATGGTCTGAATCTTTTGGGTGGAGCGGACAAAAATAATGGAGTTGGCGATCTGACGATTCATGTCGGCGCTGGTGATGGCACGACCGAGAATACGGACACGATTAATATCGATATCGATGCAATAAAGCTAGATGCCAAAAATGTCTTGGGCCTGAATTCTGAAGCCGAAATTGGTCCCATGGAAGTGGATGGCGACTTTGACCGCCAAACAGCCGCTGACAAACTAACCACCATTGATAATGCCATCAAAACAGTGGCAGGAAACCGAGCGACCCTTGGTGCCAAGCAATCTCGATTGACATCGACGATCAATAACCTTGGCATCCAGATTGAAAACAACTCCACCAGTCGAAGTCGTATCCGCGATGTGGACTTTGCAGAAGTCACCGCGCAGTTTACGCAGAACCGAATCCTTGGTCAGGCCGGTACTTCGGTTTTGGCTCAAGCCAGTGCCATCCCCGAGTTGGCCTTGAAACTCCTCTAAGCTGAATTGTCCAGTGACAGTCAGTTGTGATGTTTGTGGAGTGGCAGGGGGGAATTCCTTCCTGCCACCTTCCCCCATTTGCGACTTCATCTGAGTTGCTTGCGGGTGCTACAATAAATCTGCTGCGGATTTGGCCCAAAGCTGCGGAGGACCCATGTCCAAGTTGTTGCTCGTTCTGATGTGCTGTGCCGTGTTCTCTTGTGTGTCGACTATGCCTTTGGAGGAGGTTCCAAACTCCTTGCCACCCCCGACCAAACCAGCGACTGTCGAGCCGGCTTTGCCAGGAGTTTCGGCAGTGAAGCCGCCTTTGGTGAATCCGGTGGATGGGTCTTCGGCT
>JBGSRE010000474.1:0-2219 GCA_041737755.1 Oligoflexus sp. | reverse complement strand
CGCCAAAACGGCATTAAGAAAGCTGAAAACAAGACTTTCGGCCCCGATTTTTGCATGCTAAAAGGGCTGTCCTGGGCTGAATTCCAGAAGGAAATTAATTGATGAAAATCGCCATGCTGCTTTCAGGTGGTGTCGACAGTTCTGTAGCTCTAGCTGAATTGGTGCGCGAACAGCGTCATCAGATTCAGGCCTTTTATTTAAAAATCTGGCTGGAAGACGATCTTCAATACCTCGGTCAATGCCCTTGGGAAGAAGACTTGAGCTATGCTCAAGCGGTCTGTGATAGCCTTCAGGTTCCTTTAGAAATAATCAGTCTGCAGACGGCTTATTGGGACCGTGTGGTCGCGCATTCCATAAGTGAATTGAAGGCCGGTCGGACGCCGAGTCCAGATATCCTTTGCAATCAAAATGTGAAATTCGGTGCTTTTTGTGATTTGATCGACGACAGTTACGATCGCATCGCGACTGGACACTACGCGCAGCAGCGTGCGGTCGATGGTCATCTGCAGTTGCTGAAAGGTATCGATCCCATCAAAGATCAAACCTATTTCCTGTCCCGACTGAGTCGATCGCAGCTGGATCGAGCGATGTTCCCGATCGGCCATTTGCCGAAAAAAGACGTGCGGGCTCTTGCCGCTCAATATGCTTTACCAACCCAATCGCGACCGGACAGCCAAGGCATTTGTTTCTTGGGCAAACTCAAATTCAGTGAATTCGTTAAAGCCCATCTTGGCGAATGGCCCGGTGCCATTATCGATATCGATAGCGATAAAGTTTTGGGTGAGCATAAAGGTTTTTGGTTTCATACCATCGGCCAGCGTAAGGGTTTAGGCCTCAGCGGTGGGCCGTGGTTTGTCGTGCAAAAAGATCCGCTGAAAAATATCGTTTATGTGTCTTCAGAAGAAGGCCGACTGGGGCGAGCTCAATTGAAGTTTACGCTCAGCAGCATGCACTGGCTGGAGCCGATGCCGAATTTGAATGCTTACTTTACGGTCAAGATTCGTCATGGGGAACGCACGACCGAATGCCGTTTGCAGGACCTTGGCGAAGGACAATTGGCTGTCGAATTAGGCTCGCCGGATGGCGGAATTGCACCCGGACAGTATGCTGTGATCTATGATGGAATGCACTGTCTGGGAGCTGGTATCATCGACTGAGCATCGGAACCTGATAGGGAGTGGGACTTTTTTGTGGCCAAAGAACTGCGTATTTTGACTTTTAATCATCATGAATCTTTTTTAAATGCGATGGCGCCGCTTGGTCATCAGTTTGATATTGTGACCCGCAAAGGGGATCTTGATCTCAGTTGGAATGAGGCAGCCCGGCAAGCTCCGGCGAATTTTCGTCTCGTCCGCTTTGATGACATCAAGCAAGATTTAAAACGGGGTGCCTACGATGTGGTGATCGCCCATACGGTCAAGAACTTGCTTTGGCTGTTTTGGATCAATCGGACTCTGACCATTTTTGTTGCCCATATTCCGCTGTTTTGGGATCGCCCCTCGCGAGCCTTGAAGAGTCTCGGCAAGCTCGCGTTAGTCTGGCTTTATCGCTGGACCCATTCTTTTCGGTTTGTAGCTGTGAGTGAATGGAAGCGCAGCAGCTGGGGTATGAGCGGACCTTTGGTGCGGTTTTTTCCGGTGCCCTTTCCGTCAAGCGCCCTGGCACCCGCTAAGGCCCCGGGTGTGGTCCCGGTGGCGGTAGGCAACGGCATCGCCACGCGGGGAAAGGAACTTGGCTGGGACTTGCTAGCGCCGCTGGCGCGGGAATTTCCCATACGCATTCTAGGCCGCAATCCAGAAATTGCCGGCGCCATCATACCTAAGACCTATCAGGAATTTGTTGGACTGTTTTCAGCAGCTCATTTCTATGTATTTACTATTCGCCAACCCGAAGGTGATGGCTATAACACGGCGATGCTCGAAGCGATGCAGTTGGGTTTGCCTGTGGTGACCATCGCTAATCCCAGTTCGCCCATTATCCATGGCGTCAACGGTTTGGTGGCCAAGGATGGCAGCGAATTACGGGAACATATTCGGCAGCTTCTGCTCAACCCTCAGTTGATTGCCGGATTGGGTATGGCAGCCCAGCAGACTGTTCGCACTCTTTTTACTGAAGAAGCTTTTCTGCAGGCCTTTCGTGAGGTGCTGCCATGAATCAGGGCGTGATTATTCTCCTGGCCACCTATAATGGTGCGGCTCATATCCGCGAGCAACTCGACA
>JBGSRE010000468.1:0-4322 GCA_041737755.1 Oligoflexus sp. | reverse complement strand
TTTTACCTTTAAATCAGTCAGATATCTGCCGCCGGTGTACTGAAGGACCGCAATATCATCCAGCTTCAACTGCGGCTTGATATAGGATTTTCCCGCACCGATTCGCAACGCTTCCTTGAATTGGGTCACGATCAGATGGTGCTTAGGAATTTGCCCTTTAAACCGCAAGACTGTATTGACCAGCGCACCTTTCCAACTTGGCAATTGATCGCCAATACTGGTCACAATCACGGTTTGAATATCTGTTTCCTTGAGGATCTCTTCCAATTTATCAAGGAACATATCCAAAATGATCAGAGCTTTGGACCCGGAGTCATGAAACTGATGCTTCATTTCACGAGCAGTGTAGAGAGGATTGGTATTGACACAGACAACACCAATTTTGGTCGCTGCAAAGAGCGCTATAGGAAATTGAATGACATTGGGCAGCATGATGGCAAAGCGATCGCCCTTTCGCAAACCAACAACATTCTGCAAGTAAGAGGCAAAATCGTTGGCAAGACGATCAAACTGACGAAAAGTAAGATCCGCGCCCATACAGGTCAAGGCTATGTTAGAGCTGTACTTCTGGCAGGTTTCTTCGATAAGAGAGGCGATATGAGTTCCCTCGGGAATTTCAATCGTCGGATTCACACTTTCTGGATAATACTGCAACCAAGCCTGGCTCATGACCGAGTAACCTCCAAGTCAAAATTTCATATTTTCCCGGCGACTCTACCGCTACACTTTTTTACAGTCTTTTCATGAATAAAGTGGGAATATACCTTTGTCTGACAATCCCGGCCAGTTAAAAGAGAGAATACATAAGTGTTTGCTATCGATCCGGTGCTTTTCGAAGAACCGTTGCAGCAGCTTCAGGACCTCTGCTTGGCTCATCAGCTCTTAGTTTCCACAGCGGAGAGTTGTACAGGCGGACTTTTGTCAGCTTTACTTACCCACAGACCGGGCAGCTCTGGTTTTTTCTTGGGCGGCGTCAATGCCTATGCGAACGGTATTAAGTCACGCGTGCTCGGAGTCCCGGAGCATGATCTGCAAAAGTTCGGAGCCGTTTCTATCGAAGTGGCTAGCAGCATGGCTTCTGGAGTTCAAACCCTGTTTCAATCGCAGTTCAGCTCGTCCGTGACAGGCGTAGCAGGACCAGGAGGAGGGACTGCCCAGAAACCGGTCGGTCTTGTCTGCTTTGGCTGGTCCGACCCTCAACAAACGAGCTTTCAATCTTATCTACTGTCAGGGTCCCGAGAAGACATCCGAGCTCAAAGCTGTAAAATTGCTCTGACTGGGTTACTTCAGCGTGTCCAAGCTTATGTCCAAAAGGAGGTTTTGTGATTCGTGCATTGCTTGTGATGATACTTGGAAGCTTATCTTTGACTCCTGCAAAGGCAGCCGAGCCAAAGCTTCAGGATAAATATGCAGAGATTTTTTCCAGTATTGACCATCTCTCGGTCGACTTTTCACAGAATACTTATAAAAAACTTCGCGATCGATCCATCCTACGCAGTGGCAATGCCTTCTTTTCCAAACCCGGTATGTTCCGCTGGAATTTTAACAGCGACAAGACTGGCCTCGAGGAATATTACTTTAACGGCGAAAAGTTGACCCATTTCCGGGACAAGGACAAGCTGGTCAATCACTACAATACCAATGCTGGGCTCGCCCGTGAACTCCAGGAAGTTGTGAACCTCGTCTTGGATCCGAAAGCTTTGCTGAATCGCTATAAGGTGAAGGAAATCAAATCCGAAGGAGGTCGTACCCAGGCTATCCTGATCCCTCAATCCCGCGAAACGACTGATGTGGACTCCATATTCGTCAAAGTCTCAGACGTCAAAAAATTCGTGGAAGAAGTCCAAATATTTTACATTGACGGGAATTATACACAATTCGCCTTCAAAAACCCGGTTACCAAGCCCAACGACCCAAAAATCTTTATCTTTTCAAGGCAGGGAAACTTTACCATTCGCAAACATGGTTGAACAGTTGCTGGGCAGTCTCTGCCCAGCAATTCGGCAGCTTCCGCCAAGCCCTTAAAATTCCAAATAGAAACGATGTAAAGTTTTTGGCCGCTGCTGCCGATAGGCACTTTGATTGCGCAGTCTATGGACACCGCTAATTGAGTACTATTCGGGAGCTTTTATGAGCCAGGAATCGGTCCGCTGGGAAGATTTTGACAAGATGCACGTCATCCGAAAGCTGAAGGAAATCGTCGGCAAGTGGTGGCGCGTTCAAATCAACTTTACCGACAAAAAGGGCTTTCTCCGTGGTGTGCCTGAAGGTAAGTTCTTCAATCCGCTGAACCCCATCTGCCAGGCTATCGTCGCGGACGGCAAAGGCTTTTCCAAGCGTTTGGAAACAGCCCGCAAAACCACGGTTGAATCGATGCACAGCAAAAAATCCAGGATCTCCATTGATCCGACTGGGTTCTCTGTGATTTCGGTTCCCATCAATGTCAAAGGTGAATTTTTGGGAACAGTATTCGGTGATGGCTTCATCTGTGAAGACACCGCTGCTGCTCAAAAGGTCCAGGTATGTAACTATCTTGAACGCGATTTCCCAGAAAGGAAGGAACTCCTCGCCAAAGTCGAAGAGCTGCCGGTCCTTTCCACCAAAGAATTGCATTACCTGACGGAACTGATCAACCTCGTCGTCGATGAAATTCTGGTGATGCACCGCTATCTTGATGATGAAAAGAGCAAAGTCAGTGAACTTTCTAAAGAACTAGGCCAACGCTATGGTTTCGATCGCATGATCGGTAAATCCATGGCGATGCAGGATCTCTATCGTCTGATGGAGCGAGTCTGTGATTCGGAAACGACAGTTCTGATCCAGGGTGAAAACGGAACTGGTAAGGAGCTTATCGCCAAGGCTCTGCATTACAACTCCAAGCGAAAAAACAAACGATTTTTGGTAGTCAACTGCGGTGCCTTTAATGAAAACCTTCTGGAATCAGAACTCTTCGGTCATATGAAGGGTTCCTTCACCGGCGCAGTCAAGGATAAGAAAGGTCTCTTCGAAGCAGCGGACGGCGGTACGCTGTTCCTCGATGAGATCGGTGATACCTCCATGCAGATGCAGGTCAAGCTCTTGCGTGTTTTGCAAGAAGGGACCTTCACTCCTGTCGGCAGTACCGAAGTCAAGCGAGGCAATGTGCGAGTCCTCGCGGCTACCAACCGTAACCTGATCGAGATGGTCAAGCACAGCGAGTTCCGCGAAGATCTTTATTATCGCTTAAACGTGATCAACGTAGTTGTTCCACCTCTACGTGATCGCAAAGATGATATCGTTCTTCTGGTCGATTTCTTCCTCAATAAGTTTTCCAAAGCAACCAACACACCCAAAAAACTGCTTAAACAGGAATGCCTAGAGCGCCTGATGGATCATGAGTGGCCGGGTAACGTCCGTGAATTGGAAAATGAAGTCGAGCGCCTTTGCGTCCTTGCCGGTGATCAGAAAGATATCAGTTCCGATCAGCTGTCGCCTCGCATCAAGGAAAGCACTAAGAAAAAGTTTCCAGGTCTGCGGGTTAACGGCAATCTAAAAGACTCGCTGGAAGTCATGGAAAAGCAAATGATCCTCGATGGTCTCGAGCGCACGGGCTGGAATAAGTCCAAACTTGCCAAAGAACTTGGCATCAGTCGCGCTGGCTTGATCACAAAAGTCCAGAAATACAATCTGGAAAAACGTGCAAAATGAGGTCGATCAGCCCGGGATGGCGATTGGCCTTTATTCATCCCAAGGAGGGGTATCATGGTGCTCAAGCTTTTCAGTAAGTCAACGGGGGAACAGGAAGGAACTCTGGAGCAAGTCGAAGGCACGCAACGCATGGAGCGCATGGAAAGTCACCTGCGTGATCTGGGCGCGGAAGTGCTGAGACTTCGTCAAGAGGTTAATACCATGCTAGTCCGTCAGCAAACGTTCAAGATCGCTCTGGGTCGACTCCGTGAGTTTCTCGAAGAACGCGGCGCACTCGATGAAGCGGCTCAGGAAATCCAGGTTCCCTTTCAGGAATTGCTGCATGAGCATGCTGAAGAAAATCACGATTCCGAATACAAAACGCCCCACGCCGCCCCTGCCAGCCGCAAGAACAAAAGCGGTATGCATTAAATAGTTTCTGGCGCTTAAGCGCCAGAAACTATCCAGAGCGTAGCGATGGATCTCGTGGAATCAGGTACTTATCGGCGAGATCCTTCGTCGTTTCACTCCTCAGGATAGTCTCTGGCGCTTTAGGCGCCAGAAACTATCCTGAGCGAAGCGAAGGATCTCGTGGAATCAGGTACTTATCGGCGAGATCCTTCGTCGTTTCACTCCTCAGGATAGTCTCTGGCGCT
>JBGSRE010000404.1:0-4076 GCA_041737755.1 Oligoflexus sp. | reverse complement strand
CGAGCGGGTTTCTCAGCCATCGCAAGCAGTTCCTCCCGAAGCAGCTGAGGCCGATTGCTATATCGAATGAAACTGTCGGCTTGTAGAAGATCTATTGAATAGGCATCAGGGAAAAGACTTCTTAAAAGAGTTGATTTGCCTACTTGACGAGGCCCCCACATGAAAAAGCTCTCTGATGGTAGAATATCGATTTTAATCAATCTTTTTAGCATATTATTAACATTCAAGGGTGTCCTTTAAAAATACATGCATATTTAAAGTATCACTTTAAGAATTCTAGTTCAAGCTCTAACATCCTGAAATAATATACAGAACTGGACCAGATTTGACCGATTCCAGAAGAATGAAATTTTCCAAATTGTGGTCACTCAAGAAAGCATGCTGGTACCTAGGCCACAGTCTCGGTCCTTAAATAGTCTCTGGCGCCTAAAGCGCCAGAGACTATCCTGAGGAGTGAAACGACGAAGGATCTCGCCGATAAGTACCTGATTCCACGAGATCCTTCGCTTCGCTCAGGATAGTCCCTGCGCGAAATTTTTCAATTTCGCGCAGGGACTAAATAGACGTCTGCAAAACGTTTTCCACAAAGCTATTTATCCGACGATCCAATTGTCGGCCGAAAAAGAGAATGGCCCGGATGGAGCGATTGCTTCAGGCGGCAGATCGCTGAGTGGTTGAATGTACCTGATTCGAAATCAGGCTTGGGGGTGACGGAAGCGAGGGTTCGAATCCCTCTCTCTCCGTTCTTTTTCGGTTCCCCATCTAATCCAAGGCGTGAGCACTCTGACGAAAGTTCAGTACTTTGGCTTTTTCAAGTTCCGGAGTCAAATCCCCTCCATATATGACGACCCCTTTTGCTGATCCATCGGGAACGGTTCGTTTAAAAAATTCCAATCCTTTCGTAAACTCAGATTGAAACGTCGTCGCGGATTTAATTTCAATGGGTCGGTAAACACGGGCACTCTGATAGATAATATCGACTTCGTTATCATTGCTATCTCTATAAAAGAACAGATGCGGATCAAGACCTTTGTTGGAACGAGCTTTCACAAGCTCCATAACCACCATATTCTCAAACAAATTCCCCCGCAGTGGGTCACGTTTAAGTTGGTCGTAAGTTTCGATTCCTAACAAGTAAGTTGCCAATCCAACGTCTACAAAATAAAGCTTATGTGCTTTCACTAATCTCTTTCCAATATTTTCGTAAAAGGGTTGAAGGCGATAGACGACAAATGATGCCTCCAAGATGGAAAGCCAATGACTAATGGTATGGGATGAAACACCAACTTCATTGGCCAATTTATTCGCGACAAACAACTGCCCTACACGGCCTGCACAGAGTCTCATGAACTTCTCAAAAAGAAGTATATCTTTGACTTGAATCATCTGCCTTACATCACGCTCGACATAGGTCTGAAAATAGTTGCGATAGAAACGGGTGGGATCCAGAGTTTCAGCATGAACAGCAGGTAAAAACCCTTTGTGCATATACCCATCTGCATTGTCTTGCATATTAGCATCGGTGAGCTCAGCAATCGATAGCGGGTACAATGTGAGCAATGCCGTTCGGCCTGCCAGAGACTGAGTAATCGCCTGACTCAACTCAAGCTGATGGCTTCCCGTAAGAATAAACTGGCCTTTCCTTTGATTGCTATCGACAATGGTTTGAATATACGAAAGGAGACTTGGCACTCTTTGAATCTCATCAAAAATCACAGGGCTCGGGTGGGCATCAAGAAATGCTCTGGGATCGGTCGTTGCCAAATTTCGAAGGTCGGGATCCTCAAGGCTTACATACCCATGCTCAGGAAAACTCAGTCGTGCGAGAGTTGTTTTGCCTGCCTGTCGTGGCCCTGTCAGGGTCACGACCCTGTATTGAGAAGCAATTTCCTTAAGTTCCCGCATTATATGTCTTTTTATCATATCTAGAAGATCTCATGCTATATTGAAGTTCAACTTCAATATATCCTATAAAATGAGAAAATACAATTATTTCATTGCAATACAGCAGGCTCGAAAGACCCTTGCCTTTTCTTCAAGCTCTCGACTCTTACCGCTGGTTGGCGGATTCTGCGGAAGGCTTCAGACGGAGCTGCTTCACGAAGCTTTCAAATTCAGGGAGATATTGATCATAGTATTTTGCGTCCATCACATACGTGAGCACGATCGCAGTCGGATAGCGAGCATCGATCTCAATGACTTTATTGGCTTGATTGCGCTTCAAGACTTTACTGTTCCAGCCACTTTCCGGACGAATGATCACGATTTTGCCTCGCCTGAGCCGAGCTGTCGGATCGATCTTGAGCTGAGCCGACTGGGCGACATCGAACTCCACAGTCAGCATTTCTGATTTGCCAATTCTGGATTCTTTCAGCGCCAGAAGGCTTGTCACCATCTGGCGTTCCAGAAGCACATCAGCTCGATTCACATTGCTGCTTGCGGGATTGCCGAGGGCGTTGAAGCTGCGATCAGCCAATAGCTCAGCAAAGTGACCAGCTAAGAGATCAAGCTTTTTATGGGCCTTTTCTTCCGACAGTGGAAAACTCATGACCGAGATCGCACCATTGGTTTCCTTGTGCTTGAACAAAAGATCAAAGTTTTGTACGAAGACGCGATCGGATATTTCCTCATCGACCCTTTTGCTCTCGATACTAAAGGTCTGATTCTCTTTGATGCTTACGGCTCCGCTCGGCGAGCGGTCGATGGTCCAGGATTCTGGCAAAAAGGTCTTGCTGGCTGAGTTCTGATATTGGACGCTATAGTGGATGGCGTCATGAGTGAAGCCTCGCTCGTTCAAACTACCGGTCGTGGCACAGGCATTCATAAGAGCGGCTAGCGTGAATACCAATAGAAACTCATTAATAGTCATTTTGGCTTATCCTTACCCAAGTGTTCCGATCTAAGACTCGCTGTGCCGCTGAATATTGCGGATGGAAAGAGTGGAAAGCCCGCATAACTCATTTTTGTTAGAATCAAAGATAAAAACCTAGCACTATGGCCCATGATCACTCGAACCCTGGTTGAGAAGACGTCTGTGCTGGAGAATCATGCTGCCAGCCTACACCCCGTCCAAAGCCTATTCAATACTTGCGAACTTTTGATTCGCCGATTCTTGATATCAGGCTTTTAAGATTAATCCCCAGCACAGGATGTTTCATTAGGCAGCGTTTAAAAGGAGCGCCTCTTCAGTTGGAACAAACTAAGGATTAGACCGCTGACTCGACGTGAAAACCCCGAGTCTTGAATTTTAATGCTATGCCTAGGAATATGGCTTTATCCTGGCTAAAAGCCAAATCAAGGCTGCAATAGAAGGTAAGTGCCACTATTTGCGCAAAGCGAACTTCATGAATTCGCTCTTCCCGAATGGCAAGTGGAATTAAAGACGAGAATTGGAGCATGCATCCAATCTCCTTCTGTCCCTCAGATAGCTTCACTAGGCCCACTGAAATTGGGCAGCCCAGTTCCATTGAGATATTGGCAACAAGGTCGGTCAATGCATAGCAGAATACATCAATGCTTAAAAGAATAGGTATCGTGCTCCAATCATCTTCCTCCAGCTCTTGCCAACTAATCCTAGATTGGAAGTCCCCACTTCTTTCCACATAGTGTTTCACAAAGATTTGCCAAACTAGACCAATCTGGTGATAATTCATCGCATTACCATGAACACCGCTTAGAAACCTTAAGCCATCGGAAGCCTGCTGCGCTCTTTTAAGCGCTATCATCGCGTTATCAGAGCACTGTTTGATCCTTCCAAAGTCCTCATTAAAGGAGTGTGTGACCAACTTTGTGGGTGTGTCCCATGTTTCTTCAGGTGGCAGCAGAGCTGCGAACCTGTCTTGCAATCGACTCAGCGTGGATTCAACATCATCTATCGATCCATTGATGACATGAAAGGAGTTATTCAAGTGATGAGCTGCTTTGCTGGCCATGATGCGCTTAGATTCTGCTTCATTCTGCAGGCTTTTCGATAGTATTTGGGTAGTTTTGAAGGCTTTGGCGAAGCGTTTGCTTAGCAGTCCCCCCTGGATCATGATAAACACCACTTCGGCATAAGGCAGGACACTTACGCCCCC
>JBGSRE010000390.1:0-1841 GCA_041737755.1 Oligoflexus sp. | reverse complement strand
GACCCAGGCAGTCAGCGGAACCGCACCGGTGGAATATCTTAATGCCTACAGCTATGTGCTTGGTTCTCGCTATGAGCTCGAAACGTCTCGACATCTTTCTCTATCCTACAGCTTCTTTTCAAAAAACAAGGGTGCTGGCGTCTTAGGCGAAGCGGGTCAGGTAGCTATGCAGGGACGAGGAGCACAGGACTTCGAAGCATTGGATCGCACCCATCTGACTGCTGGCTACGAGATATCGACCAAGCCCGCCGATTGGCTCATTTACGGCAGTTATATTCACGCTACGGCGCAAAGCCCCGAAGATACTCCTAGCGCTGGGTTTTACGAAATGACGGCATTTCTTGTGGGACTAGGCTATGTGAGCCGATAATCGACCCAGGTAGGTTCCGACGGACTTGCGTGCCTTCCTTAAAAAGTTCACAATGCATTGTTATTTGACTCAAGGAAGTGTCATGGATTCTTATCGCCTCATTTGTGAACAGCAGGGACTCAAACTCTATCAACTGCCTGTGCTGACAGACAACTATATTTATATACTGCACGATGAAACTTCGCACCAGACGGCTGTGATAGATCCTGCAGAGGCTCAGCCGGTCAAAGATTTTTTGCAGAAAATGGGCTGGTCTCTCCAATTCATTTGGAATACCCATCACCACAGTGATCACATCGGCGGCAATAAGCAGCTGCTCGATGCCTTTGAGTGCGAAATTTACAGTTCCACCTACGATCAAAAGCGCATCGACGATGTCACTCGTAGCTTTCAAGATGGCGAGGTCTTTCACTTCGGAGCATGGCGCGTCGAATTCATTGAAACACCGGGTCATACGCTCGGACACTGCGCGTTCTTTTTGCCTGCAGCTGATATTCTCTTTTGTGGTGACACGCTCTTCGCCCTTGGATGCGGTCGTCTCTTTGAAGGAGACGCCGAGCAAATGTGGAACAGTCTTTTAAAAATTCGCAGTTTGCCAGCCACGACTCGGATCTGCTGCGCTCATGAATACACGCTCAGCAATGCCCGCTATGTGCAAAGCCTGCCGAGCTTTGCTTTGGGCTTATTGAATTATGTTGCGGAACTGCAGACACTTCGCAATAGCGGCGAACCCACCGTCCCCACAAGGCTAGCAATGGAGATGACTTTTAATCCCTTTCTGCAAGCGGATCAGCCGCTCCTTCAGGAAGCCGTCGGACTTACCCAATCAACTCCCTCCCAGGTCTTTGCGTGGTTACGTGCGGGCAAGGATCAGTTCCGCGGTTGAATTCGACTTGATTTTTTTCTAAATTCCTATCTTTTCCCCAATCATCTTCTGCTCGCCATTCGCTCCTGCTTACCAGAGAGTAAAGATTCTCAGCTTTTGAGTCGAAATACGTCTTGGAATGTCTTAGGCAACCAGGATGTGGTGAGGCGAACTGTGAGTACATTGCCATTTCAAAAAGTGAAGTTTCCAAACTCCTTGGAACATTTGGTGTGCAGCGTACCCATGCCGAAAGTTTGGCATAGAAGTCTGCAGGACTCTCAGGGCATGCGAGTCGAAGCGGCTTTGATCCGTATCGCCAGTCCTTGGGATCCAGCAAGATTCGAAAAGAAAATGCAAACCGTGGTGGAACAGTTTCCCCTGTTAAGAGCCAGCTTGAGTCCCTCCCAACAGGCCATTGCCATTCATGAAGGCCATTCTATTCGCTGGCGACTTTTGGAAAGCCCGGAGATCATGCATCAGGTTTTGAACAAAGGCTGGACGACTGAAATTCAGACCATGCTGAATTTAAGCTTAGAAAATAATCAACTTTGGGAAGCTTTGCTTGCTGTGGATGAAGACGAAGGCTTTCTAGTTTGTCTCACCGCA
>JBGSRE010000381.1:0-1611 GCA_041737755.1 Oligoflexus sp. | reverse complement strand
CCTGTCTGACCATGGTCCTGATAAAATTCTGTTCGCAAAACTGTGCAACCCACTATTTCTATCGGGAAAACAATGAAAACGGAAAGCAAGAAAAATAAGGAATTTGACCTCAGGTCTGGATCTTTGAGACTTTTTCTTCGTTACTTTCGGAATGGAAAAAAGTGGCGCGAGGGGTCCCCCACAGCTTTATTTTTCCGTTACAAAGGAATCAACTTTTCTTGAAGACGCCTTCACCTCGCTGTTTATCGGTAAAAAATTCCTGATAGTAGGGCAGGGACGAGATGACTTCGACCTGATGCTCTTGAAAGAAAGCTGGCAGGTATTCCATCGACTTTTTGGTCAAAGGATGAGGGTCAAGGGTAACCGTGAGATTGTGCCGGACCAGGACTCTGCGTTGCAGCTTACGGGTTTGAATGACCAAGTCGTCAAAGCGCGGGTGCAGTTCAGGCGCGCCTCCTGTGACATCCAGAATCTGCAGCTGGGGATGGTCCGCGAGCACCTTGAGCACTTGATCGATGATGGCATCACTCATCATTTCCCGCCGCCGCGGCGAGGCATCCACATGACAATGAACGCAGGCCTGGTTGCAGAGTTTGGTAATATTGATTTGCAGCGTATCGATCGTGTGCGGTTTCAGGTGAAGGCCTGCATCCGCAATTTTTTGGGCGAACTGAAATTCCATCAAAAAGTCCTTCGCTAGACAAAAAAACTAGGGTTCCGTTCTAATCTCCAATTTGGAGATCACCACTTCGAAATTGGATTTTGTGTCGTCGCCATCACTGCCGATCCAGAGAGCTGCCGCGGCCAAGGGCTTCTTCATCGTAAATTCATACTGAAAGGGACCGGGCTTGGTGACGACGGCAATCATCTCCTCCTGAATCAGCTCAGAAGCGGGATGAGTCCGGGACGAGTTTACCTGAGCCGGATTCTGCGTGATATTAAAAAAATGCACATGGTCCAAGCCCAGGCCCTTGGGCAGCTTGCTGTAGAGGTTCTTTATCCATTCGGGTGCAAGCAGCTTCTTCAGCCCGGACAGCTGCTTGTCGCCGGGCACAATAAAGCCAACCCGCAAGGCAAAATCATCTGCGCCTTTTTCTCCCTGGATCGCTGCTGCGGGAAATTGAGGCAGTCCACGAAATTCTCCTTCGACTTTGAATCCCAGTGCTTTGGTCTGCGGGGGTAGTGGGTAAAAAAGTGGGCTGGCTGATTCTTTGACCTGAATGCGCAGACCTTCCGGAGAAAAATTTACCGTGTGGGCCGGCAGTCGGGAATACTTTTCCACCTCCCATGGCCCTTGGCTATCGAGGGGAATGGCCAGCACTGCGAGCAAGAAGGGAAACCGGGATTGAGTTTTCATTTTTTAAAAATCCGCATAAAGATGCAGCACACCCAGGGTATCTTCAGCCGTTCGCGTCAGAGTTTCCTTGCGCCGCCAGATTTCAAATTGCAACCAGGGGATGGGATGTATATCCAAGAATAGACTGTCACGCTTGCCCTGAATACCCATCGAATCCAGCTCTTCTTTCACCACTCCAAAGGAAACACCACGGAGTCCTTGGTAAGCACCACCTCAGCGCCACCGCCTCAGCGCCGGTGCGAGGCGTGCCAGGC
>JBGSRE010001010.1:0-3416 GCA_041737755.1 Oligoflexus sp. | reverse complement strand
CCTCGGTCAAGGCAAGCTCGGTGACTCTGCCGGGCACCGAAGGATATATGACGATCCTCCCCGATCATGCGAGCATGGTCGCTGAATTGGATCAAGGCGAAGTGCTAATAACTTCAGCAGATTCAGCACCGGAGCGCTATTTTGTTGCGGGCGGCTATGTTGAAGTGGAAGCCAACCATGTGACTCTTTTGGTTGACGTGATTGAACGCGCTAAAGAAATCGATCCGACTCGAGCCCAGGCAGCCCGAAAGCGCGCCGCAGAGCGTCTGTCGCAATTTGGATCCGATACTGATTTGGAACGAGCCAACAAGGCTTTGAAAAGGGCGGATGAACGGATCTTCATCGCTCAGACCATTGCTTCGGTAGTGAAGTCTTAAGATGCAAGAGGATTTCAAGCCAAAGATCGATTCTGGAGGCATTCTCTGGGACGGCTTTGGCTTGCAAACCTTGTATTCTGGCGTTGGTCGCCACGCATGGGATCTTCTCCAGGCCTTGCACCGAGCGTCCTGCGCGCCTCAGATTATTCCCTCCGCACCTCAGATGGATTCGCAATTTCTCTCGCAAACTTTGGCTGGTAAAAGCTTTTGGCCTGTGTCCAAGCTGAAGCCGTGGTCACTATTTGTGGCTGGACAGTGGGTAAAGTCCTATCTGCAAAGCTCGACAGGCCCATGCATCATTCATGGTCTCTCAAACTACAATATTCCTGCAATCCGCTCCCCGAGACTGCACAAGGTTTTAACTGTCCATGATTTGATTCCTATTCTGCAGCCAGAGGTCGTCTCCAAGGCGCTTGGATATTTTCTTCGCTATCAAATGCCAAGAGCCGTCGAGGCGGCAGCTGCCATTATTTGTGTTTCGCAATGGACAGAGGATGCCATGCAGGAGCGCTATCCCCATTCCCGTGGCAAGACTGTCGTCATTCCCAACGGCTGGGCAAAACTATCTCCTGCATCGCCCAATCAGCCAGTTGAGATACCCATGCTGCTCACGGTCAGTCGTATGGAAGCCTATAAGCGGCTCCATCTGATCCCAGAGATTCTGCAGCATTTACCGCCGAATATGCGTTGGACAGTGGTAACGGATGGCCGTGGTTATGAATTTCTGCAAAGTCTGCAGGATTCACGCCTCATTCTTCGAACCCAAGTTTCAGACGAAGTCCTCCAAGCCTTGCATAGATCAGCTCAGGTCTATGTACATCCCAGTCTTTGGGAAGGATTCTGCCTGCCTGCCTCCGCCAGCATCAGCAGCGGAGTTCCCGTTCTTTATACACGCGGAAGCGGGATCGATGAGGTCGTGCAGGGGGCCGGCAGGCAAAGGGATTCGAACGATACCGCAGCTCAGTGGGCCGATAGCATTCAAGAGCTGTTGGCAGTTCCCGACAGCTACCAGCTGTGTCTGCAGAGATATCAATCCGCCCCGAGCTGGGACAATGTCGCTGCCTCGACCCGAGCGCTTTATGCTAAACTGGGGGAGCGGTGATTCATTCCAGGGGGTGAAACTTGTCCAGAAAAACCTCGGGTCCCACGCCTCAGAAAGCAGCAGCTTCCATTTTGATATCAGGTTCCGCTGGATTTATTGGACGCAATCTCTTACGCCGTCTGTCTGAGCGGAGCCACGCTTGTATTGCCCTCTATCGAGCTCATCTTCCCGATCCCATGGCTCATGCACTTCCCGTATTTACCGATCTTCTGCGTATCGAGCATTTGCCGCCGGCTCTGTCAGGAGTCGATACGGTCGTGCATTTAGCTTGGAATCAAAGCTTTCGATCGCGGATCGAAGATGCCCTTTGGGGCTCGGAAGAGACTGTGCTAGCCAGCCGTAACCTGGAAATGCTTAGAAATCTTCTGCAGTCGATGGAAGAGGCCGGAACGAAGCGCATTATTTTCATGAGTGTTCTCGGGGCTTCGAGGTATGCAGAATCGCTTTATTTGCAGGAAAAGTACCAGGCTGAAGTCATGATACTCAATTCAGCCATCCCTGAGAAAATCATTCTGCGCTCTGCCATCGCCTTTGGTGATATCAACTACAAAGATCGACTCGTGACAGCGATTGAACGTCTGATGCGCTTTCCCTGGTTTTATCCAGTCCCGCGTTCCAAAGAAAAGTTAGCTCCTATTCACGTCAGTGATCTGTGCGAAGTCATTTACCGGCTCATCGATCACATTCTGCCTGAAAAAGCTCAGATTTTAGAAGTTGCCGGTCAGCAGGAATTTGCCATCGAAGAAGTTTTCCGCATTGTTTCGCAAGGGATTGGCAAAGGCACTCATATTCCTTTAAAGGGTTTTTTAGGCGAAGCTTTGACACCGATATTTGAAAGAATTCGCAAAAATTCTCGGCCAATGGGACCCAATATTCGGGATCTTCTCACGGTCAGCAACAGCTGTGATCAAGCGACAACGGTCAACAGTCCTCTGCAACTGGATCTTCCGCAGGGAACGCATCGCTTCCAAGACGCGATGCAAAATCAAAGCCTTCTTCATTAAACGACCAAGGGCTCAAATCTCGGATTTGAGCCCTTTTCCATCTGCCTGCTATGATTTTATTAGGAAAGCGAAAGATCCTTGGAGGACTTTCGAAGGAAAGAAGGGATATCCAAGTCCTCATCATCCTGAGGACGATGGGGCCCCTTGCTCAACTGTTCGGCTATTTTCAATGCTTCATCAATCTTGCGATCCATCTCATCGGAAAGAGAGCCAAGGGTAGGGGTGACGTCATCCTTGGTGAAGAACTCAGGATCATCAAGATTTTCCAAACCTTCGCCCGTTAAGCTGGCGATGGATCCCACGGAAGCACCTTCGATTCGCTGATCGCGCTCGGTCGCTGCCATTTGGCTAGGATCCATAGAGGGCGTGCTCATCGATGAGCCATTTTCAATCGTCATGCGAGCGAGGTTTTCTTCCATGGAAGGACGAACTTGCGTCGTTTTCGTTTCCATCAAAGGCATCGGCATCGGCATCGGCATCGCCGCGGCTGGAGCTGGGCGAGACTCAGGTATTGGCGCCTGGCGGAGTTCCGGCATGGGTGCTGGGGCGCGCTCTTCCCGCCGAGTTTCCACGGGTCGAGGTGCTTCCGTCATGCGAATAGGAGTTGTCGAAAGACCGATTGGTGCCTTCGAAATATAAGAAGACCGCTTGTGACGACTATGTCCACCGTCTCGGATATGGTCCAGATCACGGCTAGGGAATCCAGTCGCGATCACGGTCCCTGCGCACTCGCGCGCAGTCGCTGATGTTGCTGTGGACGTTGAACATCACGGGCTTTGCCGTGATGTACTCTATTGGCAGCGTGCTCTCCATTGCCAGGTGTGGCCCCGAAAGCTGGTGGCAGCAGCTGGTCGCATGCCTCACACGCGCCCCCAGCGGCACGGCTGGCCCCAGCCACTCAGCCCCCTGCTGCCCCTCCCCCCCCCCGCCCCA
>JBGSRE010000339.1:0-5371 GCA_041737755.1 Oligoflexus sp. | reverse complement strand
AAAAAGTAGGACCGGAGACGAAATCATTCCGGGTCGTCATAAAACCAGATGAGGAAAAAGCCCAGGACTATGAAACTTTTTGGCCCTCGTTCTTCAGCAAAGGTCAGGCTCTGGTTTTTAAATTGTCATTCGAACAAGCATTACAGGCGAATTGGATTAAGGCATCTAAAGATGAAGAGGATTTGAACCTCTTCTACAGGACTTTGTCCCAGCTCTTAGCTCGTGCCAGTACTCGGGTCTTGCGTCTGAATAAACGAAAAGGTGGGCTGCGCTTTATAGATGACAAAATATTGAGATCAGAGGGTAATGGCGACTATGCTGTCAAACACAGGCATATTCTTATCCTTGATACCGAAGAAGGTGGAAGTGGCATCATTGATCTCGTGCATCACTATTGGGATGCGATCATGGATGAATGCGCGAGATTGGTTGAACAAAAATGCTGCCGCAGTGCCTGCTACCAGTGCCTCAAGAGCTATGATAATCAGCAGGATCATGATCAGCTTGATAAGGGGCTTTTCTACTTTGAGCTTGGAGATGCCCGAGAGGTTCCAATATTCCAAGCTCTTCGTAACTATCGAAATGGTGAAGAACAAATAGTTCAATCCACTGCCGAAGAAGAGCAAGAAACGGATGCTAATAGTCCCGCGGAAGCTCTTTTTGAACAGCACTTGAGGGAGTCCTATCCTTTTGTGCGGACAACTCAGGTGGCGCGCACCGATTATTTTGGGAAAACTGTTACAGTCGCAGATTTTACTATTCGAACCTACGATCAAGAGGAAGTCGATATTTTTGTCGATGGTTATCAGTATCATGCCATTGTTGAGACAATGCGTTCCGATTGTCTGAAGAGAAATAAGGTAGCATTGCAGGCAAGAAGGGCCATCGTTTTGCCTGCTGTCATAGCGCAGAAACACAATATTCAGGGTCTTAGCGAAATTCTTGGTTTGCTAAGGCAATCCGCTATCCCTCCGGTTCCGGTAAATGAAGGAGCAATACCCGATCTACCTTTTGACCCTGAATTCGCTCGATTGATCCATAAGGACAACGTATTGCGCCCAGATGGGTGGCAATCCATAGATCAATCTGCTTTCCGCGAGATATTCGTCGGGGAATGGGGGCAGAAGCAATTTCCTACTTTGCAAAATCTTTTGAACCATTTATCCGCAGAGGATTTGCCAATAGCATACCAGGATGGAATTATACTCTTCCCAGTTCGTGGTCACGAACTTTGTGCTGATGAAAACAACAAAAGGTGGGTGGCAGCACTGACCATGTATGGCATTTCGGTGGCGATGGGGAGACGGAATATCTATTTTTGGGTGTTGAATGCTAAAGGGCAGAAGCAGGCGTCATAGGTAGAGAGTGGGAGTTTGCATGCGCTATATCAACGGTCATCTTATATTCTCCCCCTCCGACCTCTGCACCTTTGCAGAATCAGAATTCGCCTCCTGGATGGACAGATGCCCAAGACCGTTTCCAAAAAGACCCCGCAGACGCTATGCATCTACTCTTACAAAAAAAGGGTCATTCCTAAGATCGGTACCTTAAATGTGAACCTATACCATCAGAATGGTACGATACAGAATACTTGGTATCATACTGAAATATCTATCTTTATTGCTTCCGATACATTTACTAAATCCTCAACTTCCTAATTTCAGTGAGTTCCCACCTCCCCGGACCCTCCTGCCACGAGAATATGACCAATGTCCCCATATGTCAGGGCTTCACCCGAGAAGGCTCTGTAATCAAGAAAGGGGATAGTTTTGTGATGAAGAAAATACTCCTGAGCCTTCTCTTTTTATGGATTCTTCGTATTGCCGGCAGTGATCCAGTTCAAGCTATCTTTTTAACCTTCATGTTACTGCTCCTGTATTCAATTTAGTACATTGGAAAATCTCGGGATCAGCCCAGTCGAGGCAACGAAATCTATGGGATTCTGCTGCCGTATCTATGTCGAATCGTGTTGTGTCAAAAATATCAAATCTTACCTAGAAAAATTGGTGATTTAATTCTAATCGATGAATCAACTTTGGAAAGAAAGCTCTGTGCCAATATCAAAATTCTGGCAAAGGAAAACTTTACAAGCGCACATGCAGACTTTGAAAGTCTAAATTTCCATCGAAACCTTGTGTCCCACACTCAGTTTCACGAGGTTTGTCGAAAAATGTGGTTAGAAATTGAATATGTAAAGGCACTGCGTGCCGAGTATAAGCTTCAAATTTCACCTTACCAAAGCCTTTGGCAGATAGAAGACTCCTTGAACAAGTTTGATCGGATGGATATCCAGGCGGCAGCTGTATTAGTAGCCGAGTTTGATCGATCTAAACTAGATCCTAGAGCTACCAATGTCCTTATATGTCAAAGCTCGGGACGATAAGTAAAAAGTTACCATTATAAACCTTGGTCAAAAAGAGGTAATCTTATGAAAAATCTGATCGTCATTTTGTCCTTTCTAGGGTCATTCCAAGTCGCAGCCGCGCAGCATGATTGCCCACGACTGGTTGTAGAAGGCTATGTTTCTACTGCAAAAACTCAACACATGATCGGAAGCGTCAAGCAAGCAAGTTCTGGACGTTGCTTGGATCTCACCATTGATAGTCTGGGAGGCCATCCCGAGGCAGTGTCCAATTTGCTCAATACACTCGAAAAATATCAAGCATCAGTTGGCGCAATTCACTGTCAAATTGTGAATGAGCTCAAGGGTGCATCGCTGGCTTTGCTGTCGACTTGCAACGAAGTTACGGTTGCTAATGATGCGAAAATTGTCCTGGCGGAAAAGTACGGATACTATGAAGGTCCATGGAATGCAGCAATCTATCAATCAAAAATGGCAAAGATGGAATCGATCGATGTTGCACTCCACCAGAAGCTAAAAAGCTATCTGAAGATAAGTGAAGCCCAATATTTGAGCTATATGAACAGACCTATCAGTGGCCAGGAATTTAGCCAGAAGTTGTTGGTGATGCGGAGAAATGCCCGCTAAGTCAGGTCCCAATAAGTGATAGGCAGCGGCGAGAATCAAAGCGTTTTTCGAAATGTTTTCGCCGCTTCAATTTTGCCGCGATCGCGACCCTAATAATGAGGTCATCCAAACCAAGGGAAAAGCGAATGAGAGCTTGGTAGCTATTTCACTTTCTTGTAGTGCAACTGCAAGTACAAAGAAAAAGTGGGTCATAAGGCTCAGAAATATTTACCAAAATCGACTGACCTTCGCTGACAAAGCCCCCGCCGATCACCATGTTTGTCCTCCAGGAACCAAAATCAGGTAGGTAGCCAAACATGGATTATAGCAAGATATTCACCGCCCATTGCCGCACTCGGCAGGCCCTCATGCTCTGGGGATCGAGTGGTTATGGAAAATCGAGCCTTATCTATGAATTTGCCAGGCGTCGAAATCTTCAATTGGAAGTTCTACACGCTCAATACTTGGATCCATTGGCTCTCTTTATTCCAGGAACAAGTGAGATGAGTCGCCAAGGCTATGCGAAATTCTACCCTTCAGAAAGTGTTTACCGTATCCTCAATGCAAAGGAAAAGACTCTTCTCTTCCTCGACGAACTGACTCGGGCACGCGAGGATACTCTTAACATCCTGACTGAAATCCTCCTTGAAAGACGAGTCTTTGGTCACAGCATTCCCCATAATGTTTTTATCTTTGCGGCTTCCAATTTCGCGGAGGAAGATGCCGGAGTCCGTGAACTCGCCGATGCTGTGATGCAGCGAATGACTCACCTTGTTCACGCGCCGGATCCTAAGGGGTCTCTCACTCATTTGCAGAGTTCATTGGCCCAAAAGGCCTTGCAGGCAGGCAAGAACTTGATTGCCAAGCCAGGTTCCTATCCAATTCTCGATCGACTGCGACCGAGTCCAAGGCAAATTGATGCTTGCGGGCGATTGGCAGAGGCGGGCCTTGTGGGCGAGGAGTTGCTGGAGGTGTGTCGTGGCCGAGTCGGAATTGAAGCTGGCACCGAACTGGCTTTTGCGCTCATCCGGCAACTGGAGGGCAAAAGCATGCCCTTGCCAGAGGCAATTAGCGAAAAAGAATTCTTGTCTCTCGCTCAACTCGAGCAGAATGGGAACGTGATCGAGGTCATCGAGTTCCTCCGGGGACAAACCAGACACATCGATCGAAAGGATCAAGTGGCAGCCTATCTCCTGATGCATGCCAAGCCCGAAGTCTGTCGAGCGATGCAGCTCAGTGGATTTCAGCATCAGCTATCAAATATTCCAACGCAAGCCAACGGCCTTAAGCTCTGCTATGTGAATCCACAAACGGCAGACTTAGTGCCCTTTGAACGCCCAGGAAAACCCTGGCAGTGGTATGCGGTCAAACTTGGCAAGCTTGCCTCGCGATAACAGGGGTTCGAAAATGGCGATTTTTGACAGTGAAACTCAGATCCAAACAATCCGCGCTGCATTTTCCACGTGGCTTGCTGATCGAGGGCTCTTCATGACCCTGGGTCTAGTCGCGCAGGTTCAGTTTATGGTTGATCCAAATCTTGAGGCACCGATAGCGATTTCAATTAGCCCGAGTCGGATGACGATCATCTTTAGACCTTTGACCCTTTTACTCTTTGATGTTCATCGCGATGGGATGTTCTTTCTCTTGATGCATGAGCTCCGGCATATTCATCAGCTCCCTACCTTTACGGAGTGGGATCGACTCTTTAGCCTAGCGCCTATCGACGAGGCAGTTTACGAAAGGGTCCCGGCACTGGGAATCAAAAGGAGCGAGATCTTCCGAGCGGATACTCTGCTTGATCTCAAACACTGGTTGCAGAATGTGGCCACCGACGCCGCCCTGCATGAAGATTTGATTCCCCTTTTTCCCAAAGGAACCATGGATCAACTTTCGGATTGTCTTTTTAAGCTCGAACTTAAGCACGGCAATAAAAATGCGGTCAAAGGCCAGGGAGTAACCGTACAAAGGCTAAACGAAGAACTTCAACTTGCCATGAAACCGGGTCAGGATTGGCTCTATTATGTGAAACAGCTCATCGATTGGTACGCGAATCAGATCCGAAGGGACGATGAGTTCCTGCTCACACTGCTGGATCTAGGTATCGCAAAGAAATTGCAGACCATGGCTTTGGATGGTCATGAATGGACCGAGGCGGCTGGATCTTCGATCCGGATTGCCATAGAAAAAGCCGGGCTCGAATCGAGTCGTCTTCAATCTCTCAACGGCCAACAAACTTCAAAGGGTCCAGGGAACTTAGAGGGCGAAGAGGTGATGCTCTATGAATCTCGGCGCAAACTTAACGACAGAATCAAGCAAGCACTCAAAATGATTCAACAATATATGCAGCGTTGGGCGATGCCTGGGTATAGGGAGCGCCAGTCTTTTGCAAGGCCGCATCGATTT
>JBGSRE010000274.1:0-3768 GCA_041737755.1 Oligoflexus sp. | reverse complement strand
AAGATCGACAGGCGTTTGAAATCCTCCTTAGTTTGAGTGGAGTGGGGCCCAAAGTTGCCCTCGCTATTCTTTCTACACTGACAGTCAAAGCCATTGAGCGCGCCGTAAGTCAGGACGATGGTAAGATTCTGGAAAGCGTTCCTGGCGTGGGTCCTCGCTTAGCAGAGAAAATCATAGTCGATCTAAGGCCCAAAATGCTGAAGTTGAGAGCGGCTCAGATGCTGGATCTTCGAGAGGATCATACGAGGCTTGATCCGGCTGCATTTGATGGACCTCTCCCGCTCGAACATACTGGGAATAACCGTGAACAGCAGGATATGATTTTCGAGGATGTGCAATCGGCTTTGGAAAATTTGGGATACAAAGATAAAACCATAGTGCCCTTGCTGAACAAGCTCCGTAAAGATTCAGCGAATCTCGCCTTCCCTGACTTGATGCGTCAGGCCCTCAAACAGCTGAGTCAGGGTGTCATCGGAGCTGAACAAAAGCGAGACGCTAAAGGCGCCAAGGCCCGTGATTTGGGGCTGAATGATGGAGAGCCCTTTTAAGGAAGATCGATCATGGATCCGATTCATATTCAATTGCAGGAACATCTGCCTCGTCCCGGCGAAGACTTGACCCGGCCTATGTATATAGAAAATGATGACCGGCTGGAGCAGCAGCTACGTCCGGCTCGCTTTGCGGACTACCCAGGTCAGGATGCGGTCAAAAGTAACTTGGAAGTTTACGTGGCTGCTGCCCGTAAGCGTGGCACTCCTCTCGATCATATCATTCTGCATGGCCCTCCAGGTTTGGGTAAAACAACTCTGGCCAAAATCGTGGCTCATGAGATGCAAGTTCCCTTCTACCAAACAAGTGGACCTTCTATTGACAAACCAGGCGACTTGGCAGGAATTCTGGCTGGGGTTGAGTCTGGTGGCGTACTTTTTATCGATGAAATTCATCGACTGCCAATCACTGTTGAGGAAATCCTCTATTCCGCTATGGAAGATTTTTGCATCGACATTCTGGTTGGGCAAGGTCCGACAGCGCGAACAGTGCGGATGCCTATTAATCCCTTTACCTTGATTGGAGCGACAACCCGTGTCGCGAGTCTATCGGCACCTTTTTTGAGTCGATTTGGCATTCAAGAGCACTTGGAATTCTATGATGTGGCATCACTGGCTCAAATTCTTTTGCGGAGTGCAGGCCTTTGGGGTGTGGAGCTGGCGGAAGATGGAGCCATTGAATTGGCCCGTCGGTCACGAGGAACTCCGCGTATAGCCAATCGGCTGCTGAGACGTGTGAGAGACTTCGCCGACTTTCACGGCGTGGACTGCTTGCATCGCGATATCGTTGATTTGACTTTGACTCGATTGAATATCGATCTTGCTGGCCTGGATAAGATGGATCGCCGTATCCTCCGCATTCTGCATGAACGCTACAATGGTGGCCCGGCCGGAATTGAAGCTTTGGCTTCCACTATTGGTGAGGAGAGGACGACTATTGAAGATGTTTATGAGCCCTTCCTTACGCATCAAGGCTTTATCAGGCGGGGCCCTCGCGGTCGGGAGCTCACTGCATTAGCGTTGCAGCATCTCGAGGCTGTAACCCTAATGCTTTAGCCAATTGGCCAAACACTCAAAGAGCTTGCTGTCTTGATCCAGCTTTCGTTATGATGTGTTTCCTTACATCCTAACCAGGAGTTCTTTGTGAAAGTCTCGAGTATTTTCTTTAGCTTTGCGAGTGTAGCGCTAGTATCCCAGGGCTTGGCTGCGGCAGAAGTCGAAATCGGTGGTGAATATCAAGTAAACGTTACGAACAGCAATGACGGCCTTAATGAACCAAAAGAAGTCCCTCAAACCTCGCTGAACCTCAAAGGTGCAAAAATTGCTTTGAAAGGTAAACTGTCTGACCAGATTACTTGGAATGTTCTATACAAGGCCAAAGAAAGCGAACTAGAGCGCTACTGGCTGACCAATAAAGTCGCTGACAATCTGGATGTCTCAGTCGGTAAGCAAAAAATTAAAGTGTATGGCTTGCATCGCAAGCTCGCAAGCTCCACAACGACTCCTGTCACGGGCGCTTACCTAGCGAATAACCCTTTGACCGATAAAATGGCCTTGGATGTTACCTACAAGCTGGCAGGCACCTTTTCTTTGCAGTTGGTAGAAGATTACAGCAAGTGTTCAACATCAACGGTGACCAAGGCTGATACGACAACAGGCGATGTGACATCAACTTCTACAACCGCTTGTACTTCTTGGAACTCCGGAACATCAACGTCGACCACCCAAAAGCAACCTGCAGCGGCTGTGGAGTGGTATGGTGCGTTTGGTGAGTTTTCGCCTTTGGTTCAATATTCTGTTTATGACCTTGGTAAGAGCAGTTCTGCTTCCGTCGGCTTGCGCTATAAGACCGATGTGATCGATTCCTACTTTGATTACACTGTTGATACGAGAGCGGCAAAAGGCAACAAATCGGGCACACTAGAATTTGAAGAGCAGGAAAGTAAATTCGAAGGTGTGGTTGTTTATGGCGAATATAAACTCGGCACCTTTACCCCTTACATTCATTACTCAACTTTGGTCAGTGCGCTCTATGAAGCGGATGGTATCACCGAGGCAAAGAAAATCTTGGGTGAGTCGAATGCTGCTGGTAAACTCGACAACAACGGGACCATTTTTGCCTTAGGCTCTCACTTCGAAAACTGGGGCGCTTACTATCGTCCTTTTGTTCAGGTTGCTGTTTCGTCAGGAAAGTTTGTGGACCCAACAGATCCAACTAAGCAGAAAGACCTGTCGAAAACAGATCTTGTTGCTGGCGTGATCGGCAAGTTCTAAGAATATCCGATTTTTTTCTGATAAGCTGAAGCTCGTGAACATATCACGAGCTTTATTTTTTATGGAGTTGAATCGATGGAGCTATCGCATTCCGTCATACTTGGCATCATTCAAGGCCTGGCGGAGTTCCTGCCGATTTCAAGTTCGGGTCATTTGATTATTGTTTCGACAATCCTTCAGGGAAAACCACTCCCTTTGAGCTTCGAAGTGGCGCTTCATGTGGGCACACTCTTCGCCCTTCTCCTTTACTTTTGGAAAGATTGGCTAGAGCTCTTCAAAGGATCGGTCCAGACTCTTCAGCAAAAAAAGATTAATCCGCGCAGTCAGATGCTCTTAAATATCATCGTCGGCACGATCCCGGCGGCAATTATCGGTAAAATCTTTGAGCACGACATTGAGGCGTTTTTTTCGACTCGCCCTCTTCTGGTCTGCATTCCACTTATCTTTGTTGGCATTCTTTTATGGTGGGTGGACAAAAAAGCGCCTGTGACTCGGAAAATGACCGATTTCACTCTCAAGGATGGCTTTTTGGTTGGGATAGCTCAGGCCTGTGCCTTGTTTCCTGGAACATCGCGATCGGGTGCCACCATTATTGGCAGCCGTCTTTTAGGATTGGATCGGAGTGATGCCGCCCGATTTTCATTCCTTTTGGGAACGCCAATTATGGGGGGGGCGGCCCTTCTAAAGTCCAAGGAAATTCTTGCCAGTATCCATCTTCCCGAATTCTATGTAGGGATGAGTGTGTCTGCGCTTACTGGATGGATTGTCATTGGCTTTCTCATGCGCTATTTACGCAATTATGGCTTTGCAATCTTTGCCATCTACCGGGTAATCCTGGCAATAGTCAGCATCGTGCTGCTGCAGGCGCATTAAAAGGATAATAAGGTCCCCTCCTGGCTGCCGGAAGGAGGGGTGAGGATCTTTGTGAAACCCTATCTTCGACAGT
>JBGSRE010000996.1:0-2582 GCA_041737755.1 Oligoflexus sp. | reverse complement strand
CCGTCCAGCCCTTGGGTGATTTAAGGACAATCATAGGCCAGTGCGCATGGGACGGGTTGCCTTTGGAGGACGAGTTAGCTTGGGAGCGCGCATGGTGTTGGATATTGATGATCTGCTCCACGGCCATATCAAGTGCCGTAGCCATGGCCTCGTGCATCAATTCCGGTTCGTGCCCTTCAACAAAGTATGGCGTCCAACCATAGCCTCGTAAGAGCATTTCCAATTCCTCGTGAGGAATTCGGGCAAGAACGGTAGGATTTGCAATTTTATAGCCATTGAGATGAAGAATCGGCAGCACGGCGCCATCAGTGATGGGATCGAGAAATTTATTGGAATGCCAAGAGGTAGCCAGCGGTCCAGTTTCCGCCTCTCCATCGCCGATAACGCAGGCTACAATAAGATTCGGGTTATCGAACACCGCGCCGAAGGAATGACTCAGCGAATAGCCGAGCTCGCCACCTTCATGGATCGAACCTGGACATTCCGGTGAGGCATGGCTAGGAATTCCACCGGGAAACGAAAACTGCAGGAAAAGTTTTTGCAGACCAGCCTCATCCTGGCTGATATTGGGGTAAATCTCGCTATAGGTCCCTTCGAGATAAGTATTGCCCACGACGGCCGGGCCTCCATGTCCAGGACCGGAGACATAGATCATATCAAGATCGTACTTTTTAATGACTCGATTCAAATGCACATAGACGAAGTTTTGCCCAGGCGTTGTTCCCCAGTGCCCAAGCAGCATGTGTTTCACATCGCTAAGTACTAGCGGCCTTTTCAACAGTGGGTTGTCGAACAGATAAATTTGCCCGACCGACAGGTAGTTGGCCGCACGCCAGTAGGCATCCATTTTGTCGAGTAAGTCAGGAGTCAAGGTTTTGCTGGGTGTTTTCGTCGCTCGCATAAATCACAGGCTCACTTTCCGCAACCGCAACGCGTTGCCGATGACAGAGATGGAACTCAAGCTCATTGCAGCACCGGCAATGATGGGACTCAAAAGCAGACCAAAGAATGGATATAAGGCCCCAGCGGCAAGCGGAATGCCGAGACCATTATAGAGAAAAGCAAACACAAGGTTCTCGCGAATATTCCACATGGTGGCGCGACTGAGTCGAATGGCTTGAACAATTCCGCGCAAATCCCCTTTCACTAAGGTGACGCCAGCACTCTGCATGGCAACTTCGGTACCTGTTCCCATGGCGATTCCGACTTCGGCTTCACTGAGTGCCGGAGCGTCATTGATGCCGTCACCAGCCATCGCTACATGCTGACCCGCGATCTTAAGCTTCTTAATTTGCTCAACTTTTCCGGCAGGATCGATTTCAGCATGGACCGTATCAATGCCCAGTTGTTTCGCTACTGCAGCGGCCGTACGTCGGTTGTCGCCCGTGAGCATGACGAGTTTCAAACCGAGCTCATGAAGTCCTCGAATGGCTTCGACTGTCGTGCCTTTGATCGGATCGGCTACGGTGAGGATCCCGGCCGGCTTGCCATCTATAGCGACAAAGATTACTGTCTTGCCATCTTCCTGGAATTTCACGGCAGCTTCTTCCAACGGCTCGAGGCCAGAGATCTTTTCGCTACGCAAAAAATCTGGTTTGCCAACGATAACAGTGCGGCCGGAGACCGTGCCCGTGACTCCTGCTCCCGGCACGGATCGAAAATCCTTGACCCGGTCGGGGTTCATGTTCTTTTTCTTAGCGCTATTCACAATCGCCGAAGCGAGTGGATGCTCGCTATTCTGCTCTAAGGAGGCGGCCATATGCAGAAGATCATCTTCCTGAAAATCACCGTTTGGCAGAATATCGACGACTTTGGGTTTGCCTTCCGTGAGAGTCCCTGTTTTATCCACCACAAGAGTGTTGACTTTCTCTAATCGCTCCAGCGCCTCGGCGTTTTTCACCAGCACCCCCTCCTGAGCGCCACGCCCGACGCCTACCATGATGGACATAGGCGTAGCCAAACCAAGTGCGCAGGGACAAGCGATAATGAGAACAGCGACGGCATTGACAAAAGCATGAGCGAGCTTTGGATCAGGCCCTAACCACATCCAAAGTATGAAGGTGCTCAACGAAATCGCCAGCACCGCTGGGACAAAAATGCCAGCGACCTTGTCGGCGAGACCTTGAATAGGCGCGCGGCTGCGCTGGGCTTCGCCAACCATGGCCACGATCTGTCCCAGCAGCGTGTCGTTACCGATCCGTTCGGCGCGCATAGTGAAACTACCGGAACCATTGATCGTACCTCCCGTAACTTTTGCATCTTTAGTTTTTTCCACCGGCAGGGATTCACCAGTAATCATCGACTCTTCGACGCTGGAATGGCCTTCGACGACAACGCCATCAACTGGAACTTTGTCACCAGGAACCACACGCAGTAGGAAACCGACTTTTACTTGATCAAGAGCAACTTCACGATCACCTCCCGACTCGATGAGGCGTGCCGTGGGTGGAGTGAGATTGAGTAAAGCTTTTATTGCATTACCTGTGCGGCTCCGGGCACGAAGTTCGAGCACTTGACCGAGCAAGACGAGAACGACGACCATGGCAGCTGCTTCAAAATAGATGTCAACTTTGGCTTCAGGC
>JBGSRE010000169.1:0-5021 GCA_041737755.1 Oligoflexus sp. | reverse complement strand
TTTTAGAATGATTTTGCAATCGAGCCAGAAGGAGCGCTTCTGAATATACCGGATATCGAGTCGAACCCAATCTTCGAAACCAATACTGTTTCGGCCGCTGACTTGCCAGAGACAGGTTAAACCAGGTTTCACCATCAGTCTTTGCAGCTGCCAGCGCTTATATTTTTTAACTTCCCGGGGCAAAGGAGGGCGCGGGCCAACGATACTCATATCGCCGATCAGAACATTCCAAAATTGTGGAAATTCATCAATACTGAATTTTCGAAGATACTGACCAACCCAGGTAATGCGTGGGTCACGACGAATTTTAAAGACTGGACCGCTCATCTCATTTTGAGCCAAAAGTAGACTTCTTTGTCTTTCGGCATCGATGACCATGGTACGGAGTTTATACATGCGAAACAGTCGACCACCTTCACCAACGCGGATCTGGCAAAAGAAGGCTGGACCTCGGCTGGTGATTTTGATCAAAAGAATACTGAGCAGTAAGATTGGGGCGGATAAGATCATACCGATCAAAGCCACGCTCACATCCATGGTCCGCGAAAGTGTTTCAACAACAGGCTGCCTCTTTACCACAGGAATTCGACCTGGAGTGAAGCGGCGAACGGCTTGCTCATCGCGTTCCACTCGAGAGGAGCGACGTTCTTCACGAACTTTGCTTGGCTTTCGAGAGGGAAAGAAATTGGGCGACAATTCCTCTGCATTAACTTGGACTTTTACTTGTGCTTGCATTGCAGACCTCTTGCTGTTGGCCGTTTATCGCTTGCGGATGGAGTTGTGAGAAGACTCCACTTGGATTTTTGCAAGAACAAAGCCAGGCATAGAGCGGAAAAAGAAGTGCGTAAGTACAAGATAATAAAGAGAAAAAAATCAAGAGAGGCCAGTCAGAAGTGGCTGAAAATCAGCCAGTGACGGTCTGTTAGACATCATAAATAAGTAAATAAAAACGGATGATTAGAGGAGAAAAGATAAGATCTAACCAAAGGCCTGTCAGAAATCAATTAAATGTCTTCATCCGGGAGGTTATCGGGATCCAAATGAATCAACACATCGGCTGAAGGATAGCGAGCTTTGATGCCTGCTTCGACTCGATCGCCCAGATGATGCGCATCAGCCAGGGGCATAAAAGCCGGCAGTTTTAAGTGAAAGTCGATAAAGAGATTGGGTCCCAAGCGGCGTGTGCGAAGTCGATGAATGCCTTCCACCAGATGATCCGTGGCCAAGGCTATGCTGATGACTTCTTTTTGGACTTCTGGTTCGGCCTCGACATGCATGATATGGGTGTAGGTGTCTTTCATGAGCGGCCATGCCGTGTGAAAGAGAAATCCTGCTCCCACCAAACCGAGGACGTTATCCAGAGTATGGCTTTTGAAGAAATAGACCGTGAGAAGTCCCACCGCGCCAAGGGCATTGGTATAAAAGTCGGAAAGATAGTGAGCCCGGTCCGAACTCAAAGTCAGCGAGCTCTCGCCGATGGCTGCCAGGAGTTTTTCATGATGAGCTAAATACCTTTGAATGCCATAGCCGGACAGTGCTGATAGCATCATAATGCTGATCACAAAAGGAAAAGTTTTGGGATCAAAGTGAGCCGGTTCAACGGCAAAGAGTTGGACTGCGGATTGGTAGGCCAGCAGCAGTCCGAGAGAGATGATCATGATGGCCTGAATCAGCCCACTCACGACTTCGAAGCCGCCGTGACCAAAGGGATGCTGAAGATCAGCTTTTTCCCGAGCCTTGCGATAGAAAACATAATTCAGGTAGGACACGAGACTGTCGGTGATCGAGTCATAGAAACTGGCCAGCACAATCATGGAACCTGATAATGAAAAGCCCAAAAGCTTTAAAAGAGTGAGGATGATGCTAACAAAAAAGGCTTTTTTTAAGGGCATACGAAGTCCTCCCGAACTAAAGATAACGGAAAAGATGTTTGATCAACAATCCAGCTGTCGCCAGAATTACTACGATGCGTATCAACCCCTGGCCGCGCCGCAGAACCAAGCCCGCACCCAGATAGTTACCGCAAAGATAAAAGAGGGCCCCGCCGACGCCGAGGGGCCAGATAACTTTGACATGAAAGGCAAACCAAAGCAGGGCACCCAGATTGGAAGCAAGATTAAAGATTTTGGTCATGGCATTGGCACTGATGGTTTTCAAGCCCTGGCTTTCAAAAAGGGTCAGAAAAAAAGTGCCGGTGCCGGGCCCGAATACACCATCGTAGGCGGCTATGCTAGCGATTCCCAAACGGCTTGAAGTTTTTTGCAAGGCTCTGGCTATGGGCAGGGGCGGGTCGATGTCTTCGATCCCCAGGCGCGCTGTTGCTTTTAAGTTTTTTTCGTCCCAAAACCATCGCTTCAGCATGAACCCCATCACGGTGAAGAGCAAGACGGGCACTAAAAAATGCAGATGATCGAGAATCAAGCTTTGCTGGGAAAGGTAGGCGCCAAAAACCGAGCACAGGGCGGCCCCTAAAAACAGCCGAATCCAGGTGGAGCGAGGCAGTTCAGGCAGAAGACCGGCCTGCCAATAGCGATAAACGGCTGGCAGGGAGCCAATGCTGGAGATGCATTTGTTGCTGCCGAGCAAAAGGGGAGCAGGCACGCCCATAGTTAAGAGTGTGGGAACTGTGATGAGTCCACCACCACCTCCAATAGAATCGACCAAACCCGCCATCGATGCGGCAATAAACAGAGGCCAGCCATGAATCAGGACAAATTGGATCGCTTCAATGGGGGGGAGAGCATTCAGGGAGAGCCAATCTGGTGACATGTATTCCTCTTGTCCAGTCGCGCCGGTCACTACGCTGGCACAATAGTGCGGACCGTGGGTGAAGGCGAGGCCTATCGCATTTTTTTACCTATTAAATTCATTTGTCAGTTAAAAAGACTGGGAATAAACAAAAGCCGAAACGAAAAAAAAGGCTCAAGACAAACCATGCGGTCTGCTCTTGAACCTGATTCAACGGCGAATTCGTTAAGGAATGGGATTAAAGAAGCTGTCGCCGATGGAAGCGATAAGCTGAGCTTGCTGGTCCTGCACCCAACCCAAAGTATTGCCGCCGTCATCTTCATCACGGAAAGTCGCATAGAGAAAAACTACGGTTTGGCTGGGAATATGCGTCAAGCGGATGACCTGGTAGTGCCGCTCTTCTGATTGAAGATAGGGCAGTGCACCCAATTGGATAACCACAGATTCGACCGCAAAAAGAAAGTCAGGATCGTCACGTAATTCTGGAAGCTGACGGTCTTGAAGGAAGCTGGGAAACAGTTTTGACGGCGATTCGTAGGCCTTTACATAGCTATCGGCAATGGTGGCGATCACCTGTCGTGAGTTGTTTTCGATCCAACCCAAGGTATTGCCGCCGTCGTCTTCATCCTGGAAAGTCGCATAAACGGTAAAGCAGAGTTGAGACTTTTTGGAGCTTGGGAGCTGATAGGTCCACTCGGTACGGCGATAGGTCCGAGGCCGATCGGAGTAGGTCAGAATCGGCGAATTGCGGTACAGATCCAAAGACTTCGCTGCCGGCTTAAAGCCTTTGCTCGAGCGCAAATCTTGCAGATCTTTATCGTAGATAACGGAATAGAGTTCATTCGAAAATTCAGTTAAGCATTTCGCGGCAGGCGTTTTCGTCCGAGTCTTAGCTTGGCCAGTCGGCTGAGTCAGGACAAGAGTAGTAAGGGATAAAAAGACGGTTAAAAGGCTTCGCATAGTCATCCTTTCCAAGACGGGAAACATCGGGTAACCGGTATAGGTTAGGTGATGAGGAATGTCAAGTATGTGGGGGCATCGGTTTTATACAATGATTATGCTGCCGATTTTTGATCCTGCTGAAGGATACGATAAAGCAGTACCTCTTGGGCCACCCCTTTAAAGCGAAAGCTTCCAGCAGACTCCCACTGGCCTTCCTCCAGATAATCGCGAATTTCTGCTGTGACCAATATTTCGCCTGGCTTGGCCTGTGATTCGATTCGAGAAGCGAGGTTTACCGTTTGGCCAATGGCCGTATAATCGGAACGCTTTTGCCCACCAAAGCTGCCCACAATAGCCGGGCCATGATGGATGCCAATTCTCATATCAAAGCTATGATTTTCATTCTCAAGCCATTCTCGATTCAATTCGACAAGACCCTCTTGCATCCGCAAAGCACAGCGGTGGGCTTTAAGGATCTGGTTCTGAGGATCCATGCGAGTCGGAGCTCCGAAAAAAACGAGGATGGCATCGCCAATAAATTTATCAATGGTCCCCCCCTCCTCAAAGATAATATCTGTCATTCGAATCAGAAAACTATTGAGAATCCGAGCCATATTCGTCGGACCGAGTTCTTCCGTACTACTCGTAAAGTTGCAGAGATCGGCGAAGAGTACGGTAATCGATTGAAGTTTGGGTGCATCATCAAAAACGGCCTTGCCGGCCACCAGGTCTTTGACCAGGTCAGGCGGAAGAAAGCGCTGCAAAACATTGTGATTAATGAACTGATTGAGTTCGGCCAATTGTCTTTCCCGCTTTTTGAGATCCAAGAGATTTTCCACGATCGATAGCACTTCTAAAGTGTCGAACGGTTTGCCCAGATAGGCACTCGCTCCCACTTTTAGACCCATGCTGCGGCTTTTTTCATCAGTTTTAGCGGTCAAAAGCACAGTTGGGATACCTCCTAGCAGCGGATCTGCATGCAGATCGTGGATGAGTTCCACGCCGGTTTTTACCGGCATCATCCAATCGGTGATAAGCAGGTCCACGCGATGACCGCTCTGCTTGAGAAATTGAAGGGCTGCATGGCCGTTCTCGGCGTGAAAGGTCCGATATCCTGCTTCATGAAGTATGTCTTGAAGGATGATTCGCATGTCGAGAATATCGTCAACAATCAGAATCGAAGGACGACCGTCGTTGTTTAGCTGAGTCGGGTTTGGCTCTTGGATTTGGCATGACCCATCGGGTATAAAGTCGGCCAACTGCCAATCGCGATTGCCTGTTTCGGTCTGAGTTCCGTCGGTCTGTTTAGGCTCCATCGGACTGTTTAAGAC
>JBGSRE010000120.1:0-3807 GCA_041737755.1 Oligoflexus sp. | reverse complement strand
ATCGATTTCCGTGGCATCCAAGACGCCTTCATGCGTGATAAGGGCATTGACTATTTCGAGAACAGCCGTCGAGCGACTTTAATTCAGCAACAGTATGCGATCGACAATCCTCTCAACTTCAAAGGATATAACTCGCGCTGCTGGGGAATAACCGCGAGCGATGGTCCTGGTCCAGACACCATCAAGATTGACGGTATAGTGCGACAGTTTTCTGGATATTTGGCCCGCGGGGTGCCCTATGGGCCCGATGATGGAACTCTTGCACCATGGGCCGTTGCTGCGTCGCTGCCGTTTGCTCCGGAAGCTGTGCTGCCCACTCTCGATCATTGCTTACGCACCAGAAAGTTGGCGAAAACGAACCTGTACGGGTTTAAAACCTCTTTCAACCCATCCCATCCTGGAACCGTAGGTAATCCCTATGGGCACTGGGTATCACCTTGGCATTGCGGACTGAACCAAGGACCGATCGTGCTCATGATTGAGAACTATCGTCACGACATGATATGGCGCTTAATGCGCAACTGTCCGTACTTAGTCAAAGGGCTACGACGCGCAGATTTTAAGGGTGGGTGGCTCTCAAGTTGATCGCTGAATTCGGTAAATTGGCAATATCCGACTTTGTTGGGTTTGCAAACTCTGAGCGAGAAGTCAGCTCCTGTTACAATATCCCTGTCGCATAGCTTAGGTCCGAACAGAAAAATGTGTAAGACACCCTTTATCTTCCCGGCGCCGTCAAAGCCTCGTTAACGATGGCTTGCGCCTCATCAAGAATCATGTGTAAGTGGTCATTGCCGCGAAAGCTTTCCGCATATATTTTATAGATGTCTTCTGTACCTGATGGACGAGCAGCAAACCAGCCGTTCTCAGTGGTCACTTTTAGTCCACCAATCGCGGCGCCATTACTTGCCTTAGTGAGGATATGCACAATCTTTTCACCCGCCAGATGCGAGTGTCGGATAGAATCTGGAGAAAGCTCTGCGAGCAAAGACTTTTGTTCGGGACTAGCCGCTGCATCAACCCGCTCATAGCAAGGTTCACCAAATTCACGGGTAAGCTGCTTATAAATTTCCGCGGGATCATGGCCTAAGACCGCGGTGATTTCGCCTGCGAGGAGGGAGGAGATGATTCCATCTTTGTCGGTCGTCCAAACGCTGCCGTCCATGCGAACAAACGAGGCTCCTGCGCTTTCTTCCCCGCCGAACCCTAGGGAGCCGTCCAGCAGACCATCGCCAAACCACTTGAAGCCGACGGGAACCTCGACAAGTTTCCGACCAAGCTTGGCGGTAATTCTATCAATTATTTGGCTACTGACTATGGTTTTACCAACTGCGGCATGCTCAGCCCATTGCGGTCGATGTTGAAACAGATAGTGAATCGCTACAGAAAGGTAGTGATTGGGCGGCATAAGTCCGGCGCTCCGGGTGACAATGCCATGCCGGTCGTGGTCGGTGTCGCAGCCTGCAGCGATCTCGAAACGATCCTTCAATTTGATCAATCGTTGCATGGCGTAGGACGACGACGGATCCATTCGAATCTGTCCGTCCCAGTCGACTGTCATGAAGCGAAAGGTCGGATCAACAATGTCGCTCACAACGCTTAGGTCAAGGCCATAGACTTCGGCAATCCGCTGCCAATAATGAACGCCAGCTCCACCGAGCGGATCCACGCCGAGCTTTATTTGAGCGTCGCGAATGGCCTTCATGTCTATGACGGTTGCGAGTTCGCCAACATAAGCACTTAGGTAGTCATACCGCTGCGTCGTTGGCGCACGCAGTGCGCGCGCATAGGGAATTCGATTGACGCCTCGTAGACCTCGTTCAAGATAATCATTTGCCATCTTTTGGATTTCATCCGTGATAGCACTTTCAGCGGGACCGCCACTCGGCGGGTTGTATTTGAAGCCACCATCACCCGGAGGATTATGCGAAGGAGTGATCACAATGCCATCCGCAAAATTACCTGTCCGGTCTCGATTAAAGCCGAGAATCGCATGGGAAATGACCGGCGTAGGTGTGTATTCATCGTTGGTGGCAAGCATGACCTCAACACCATTAGCAGCGAGAACTTCAAGGGCAGTGGCAGCTGCTGGGATAGACAGAGCATGGGTGTCGATTCCCAGAAACAAGGGTCCATTAATTTTGTGTGCCTTTCGGTAAACACAAATCGCTTGGGTGATCGCCAGGACGTGCCATTCGTTAAAGGCGCTGTCAAAGGCTGAGCCACGATGCCCCGAAGTCCCAAAGGCTACTTTTTGTTTACTGACGCTTGGGTCAGGCTGATTCATAAAATAGGCTGTGACTAGCCTTGGAACGTTAACCAATATATCGGGCCCGGCTGGTTTTCCGGCAAGTGGACTTATTTTCATCGCAGTTTCGCACTCCTTGAAACATGGTATGTCCTGAGCTGAGCTGAGGTGCAAAGCTCAAGCCAACCGAGAAATTTTTGAAATCTCAAGCTTTGGGCTGTAACTTGCAAGTTCACTATCGTTTAGCACTTCACCATTTATCTTAAGACGGAGAATTGTATGCAAGTCTTTAATAAATTTGCAGTAGGATTAACAAGTTTCACCTTATCCATGATTATGCTGATGCCATCCGCATGGTCCCAATCTTCGCCCAAGGAAGGAGAGAGTAAAACCGAAGCTGGCCCAGTTCTAGCCGTGGTTCCAGTGGAGATTTTTAACTTTGAAACCTTTGTTTTTGAAGTCATTGAAAAAAAGTCGGAAGTGGTCACTTTTCCAACCGGACAAGCCACCCTTTCGACCGAAGACGCTGATAAGCTGAAGACTTTTGTGGTCAACATGAAAGCCCTGGCTCCTGTCGAAAAATTTGTAGTCGCTACATGGTCAGACAAAGACTATCCGGGCAAAGGCAAATCGTTGGGGAGTGCCGATGTTAAACTCGCCAAGAACCGCAATACTGCCATCAAGGCTAGTCTCGATGCCGCCGGTGCCAAAGACGTCGAATATTTCGCCATGACAGTCCAACCCAACTGGTTTCAACGCTACCTTTCAACGCAAACTGCTGAACTCAAAGGGAGCGCCAAGACCAAGTTTTTGGCCAGTGAAGCGACGCAGCGATTGGGAGATAAATTACGAGCGCGAGGCGGTCCGTCCAAATCTGTTATCGTAGCCGTGTTCGAAAAAAACCACGTAGCCCATTAATTTGCTGTTTCTCGTAAAAAATGTGCTTAGTTAGTTTCTGGTGCTTGCGCGCCAGAAACTTAGTAACTCAAAGCAGGCTCATTGCGACAGTTGAATTGGATCTTGATCACTTGCCATCAGTCTTTGTCCGACGCGCTAAATAGTGACGAATGAGGGCATTTGTGGAGCTGTCGTAGTTAAGTGGTACATCTGAAATGTCCGTTAGCTTAGGGATGATCCGCTGTGCCAAGACTTTGCCTAGTTCGACTCCCCATTGATCAAAGGAATCAATATCCCAAATGACGCCTTGGGTAAAAACGCTGTGCTCATAAAGCGCCACAAGTTTTCCAAGTGTGTTGGGACTTAGCTTATCCAGAATAAACGTTGATGAAGGTCGGTTGCCGTCAAACGTTCGATGTGGAACCTGCTGTGCTGGAATTCCTTCGGCCAGTGCCTCGGTACTCGTCTTGCCAAATGCGAGAGCAGCCGTTTGCGCAAAAACATTGGCGACGAGGAGATCGTGGTGGCGACCGATCGGGTTGAGAGCTTGAGCGAAGGCGATGAAATCTGTCGGTATGAATTTTGTTCCCTGATGCAGCAATTGATAGAAGGAATGCTGACCATTGGTTCCGGGTTCACCCCAGTAAACAGGTCCGGTTTGATAG
>JBGSRE010000066.1:0-2505 GCA_041737755.1 Oligoflexus sp. | reverse complement strand
GAGATCGGCAATATTCCGGACTGATTGACGAGATGCGGGATCTCGATAGCTAGCGTCGATTTCTTTATTGCGCAGTGCGACGTTTGCAGCATTTTTCAGATCGAGGCCAGCAAGTTTTATGGAACAGGTGGGCGCGGCTAGCTGGGGATGACTCGGGTTCGCTTTGCGTTGGGGATGCCTGGAGCTCGTCACACACGCCTTTCGTCATGCCCAGCGAACGAAGTGAGCGTCGGGCATCTGTATTCTTGAAAAAAATCCTAGCCCAAACCCACCGTTCCCAAGCAAAATAAACGGAGGATTCCATTCATTCACGAGTCAACTACCGATGCTCGCATCCTCACATAAAACGTGACGCCTATTCTGCGTGCGCGAAAGGAAAGTTTATGCCTCGATCCAATCTTTGGTTCTTGTTGGTTCTCCTAAGCGTCGCGCCCTGCCTTTCGGCAGCAGAAAATGAAACTTCCGAAAGTCGCTATCGATCTCTCGAAACCCTGGCTCGAGGGCTTTATTACCTGGAAAATCTGTATGTTGATCCAACGAAAGTCAAAACAGACGATATGGTCTACTACGCGCTAAAGGGAGTCGTGGGAACTTTGGATCCGCACACTATGGTCATGCCACGCAAAGCCTTCGATCAGCTCACTTCGGATACTCAAGGCAAGTTTGGAGGCGTTGGCATCATTGTCTCCACAGAAAGAGGTAAGATGATTGTCGTCTCGCCGATTGAAGACACTCCAGCCTTTCGTGCTGGAATTAAATCGGGTGACGAAATCACCGCAATCGATGACACTCCGATCGAGCAAATCAAATCCGGCGATGCCTCAGAGCTTATGCGCGGCAAACCAGATAGCAAAATAAAGCTCACAATTCGCCGTAAGGGTGAAGAAAAACCTTTAAATTTCGTAATGGTCCGGGAAATCATCAAGGTCAAATCTGTGCGCTCGGCTGATCTTGGCAATGGCATTTTTTACAGTCGGATTTCCAGCTTCCAAGACAACACCGCCGATGAACTTAAGATGGTGCTCGAAAAATACATCAAAGACGCCCGAGGCATGGTCTTCGATCTGCGCGATAATCCTGGCGGCCTTCTGGATCAAGCTGTGAAAGTTGCTGATCTTTTTATTGAATCCGGAGTTATCGTCTCCACCGTCGGCCGCAGCAACAAAGATATTGAACGTGAATTCGCCCACAAAAGGGGAACCTACGCCAATATCCCGATTGTTGTCCTCATCAACGGTGGCAGCGCCAGTGCTTCGGAGATTGTTGCGGGCGCCCTCCAGGATCACGAACGCGCACTGATTATGGGTAGCACATCGTTTGGCAAAGGTTCGGTCCAAACACTGGTTTCTTTGCCGGATCAAAGTGGACTCAAGATCACTGTCGCCCGCTACTACACACCCAAAGATCGATCGATTCAGGCTAAAGGCATCACACCGGATGTCTTGGTTGCCGCTCAGCAGGTGGAAGTGAAAAACGAAAACTCCCGCAAGGAAGCTGATCTTAAAGGCCACATTGAAAGTGGCGATTTATCTGATCTAGCTAAAAGCTCGGGGATACAGACGGAAATAGAGAAATGGCCGGAAATTCAAAAGGATGATTACCAACTGGTATCAGCCTACTCCTTTTTGCGAAGTGTCCGATTTTTTGGACCCAAGGGAGTCAAGAATAAAAGCTGATTTAAACTAAGAATGAATCCGCAAGTCGAGGGCGACCGGGGTCGCGCCTCTTTCTTTAAGCGGAATAGGTGTCATAGTTTTTAAATACGACGACGTGTTGATCGCCAAAATGGGTCGCTAAAAAGCGACGATGCCTGGATGCACAGAAGCGCTGATAATTGCGATAAGCTTTATCATTGTCGAAGACCTTAATAATCTTCTTACATTCACCACACACCATCATGGGATTATTCTTGGCGTGCATGCCAATTGTTCGTTTGCAGCAATCCAGCAGCTCAGGAGTGTCTTCACTCAAATCGGCGGCAGCGACGCGAACAACCTTTGTTTCGTTGGGCATTTCGCTTTGTTCGAAAATATCCATCTCTCTCTCTCCCTTGCTGACGAATACGAGCACGCAGACCTCATTCACCCACAGTACTTTTGTATCGATCAATTAGCACTCGGGTCAATGATTCTACGGATTCCACATGATTTTGTCTACGAAGTCCTTTTTAACTCAGGATCATCGGAGAACTTTGAATTTTAACAAGCCAGACCGTAATTCTCCATCCATAGTATGCCCCGAGCCGGCGAGGAAACAGACGGACTTGGTTGGAGATATAAGGGCTGCCGCTATCTCCCAGGTCGGAGATAATCTCAAAAAAGGTGCCGGTCTTTCCCGGCTGTCACCTGTAAAGGCAGCCTTTCGGCTGTAGATTCTCTTCGACAATGTTATCCGGTGGTTTTTGTGAAAAGCACTGTTCCTACCCATCAGAACTGTTTAGCCGTTCACCGCAGAGCCTGGGACTAGAGAAGTATCCCAAGGTGCCTATGTCATTCACCAGTAACG
>JBGSRE010000065.1:0-4328 GCA_041737755.1 Oligoflexus sp. | reverse complement strand
GAGATCGGCAATATTCCGGACTGATTGACGAGATGCGGGATCTCGATAGCTAGCGTCGATTTCTTTATTGCGCAGTGCGACGTTTGCAGCATTTTTCAGATCGAGGCCAGCAAGTTTTATGGAACAGGTGGGCGCGGCTAGGGGGCCTGTACAACTGCCTTGAGCAACACCATCTTCGGAATTGTAGGTCCGAATACCGTCCACTTCACTGATCTTACTCATGGTGATATCAACCGTTTTTCCAGTTAAAACCTTAGGCAACTGATAGCGCACTTTGCCGCCGATCTCAGGACCAGCCTCAAATAATTCCATTGGGAAGCGCGAGAGTTCTTTCATCCTCGCCAGACCGGCTGTGCCGATCTCATTGGCGCGTGCAGGATTGGTGGTGGCGATGGAATCTACTGGGAACTCATACTGAGCTGCGAAAAGTGAAGAAGCTAAACCCAAAACAATGAATCCAATCGACAATTTTATTCTATGCATGTGCATTTTCCTCTGGTGAATTCTTCACACTATTTAAAATGTAGCTGGTGTTGCGAGCTCGACCCGTGCGGACCAAAAACTTGCGATCGACCAGCTGCGATAAATCCCGCGATATGGTGATCTTCGAGACATCATCAAAGAGACTGAGGCAGACCCCCAAATCGATCTCTTCATTCTGCTCAAGATAGCGCATGATCTTTCGCTGCCTATGATTGATATCCTGAAAAAGTTCTGGGATGGCTAACACAGGGAGCCGTTCCTTGGCTTCGATATTTTCCATGACCATGCGCTCTTGCCAGGAGGATGCCATCTGGATCACCCTGAAATCACTGCGCAGAGAATAGCTTCCTGATTCACTGGACACAAGGTAGTCTTCCGCAGTACCGAGTAAACTTCGTACTCGGGACATTAAACCGTAAATCAGAGTATCATGCCGCAGGGGATTATATGCATAGCCCCAGAGTCCTGACACCAGGTCTTCCCGATTGGTTTCCCCATGGGCTAGGATTTGAAAAAGTTTGGATATCTGCGAGTGAAGCTGCAGTTTATGCGCTTCAACCTGCCCGTGATCAAAGACCAAGATAAGTCCAGGCAAAGCATTCAGCACAAGACAGGGCATGTCACGAGGAATCTCCAGTACCTCATAGGCAAAGGTCCAATAGCCATGCCTTTCAATGCGTTCCAATTTTTCTTCACGGCTGTACTGAGCATCCCGAAGATCATCCAACAGATCACCCAGTGGATCCTTGCCCCAACTTTGCGTACGCATCGATTGGAGGCGGGACTCCATGCGCTGGCTTAAATGATAGCTGCTCTTGTCAAGGAGCTGGCTGCGGACCTTGCGACAATCATCCTTGGCATTTTTTTTAAGGGTGGATTCAGCGGAGTGCAGAAGGCCAAGAACTTGGACTTGAGATCGCAGATCAGAGGGTTGGGGCTGCAATTGCTGGGCTATTCTTAGGGTTTTAGTTGCCTCGCCCTTTAATAAAAAGATATAGGCCCGACGGAATTCAAGGAGCAGCGTATAGGTGTGTGCAGTCCATCGCGATGAATGATCTCACCCGCTTTTTCTAAAGTTTCTTCAGCGAGTTGCAGCTGTCCGGTGAGCGAATATATCCTGGCAATTTCAAGATAAGTTCCGGCAAGGCTGAAGTTGTTTTCTTCCCTTTGCAACTCGGCGAGCAGATGTTCCAGGCCGGCAAGGCTTTCCGTCGGATCAATGGAATGCTTAGCCCGGTATGTGACAAGCGCACGAGCTATGGTTCGGGCATGGCTTGCATTGCCCAGTTCTCTAAAGTAGGTATGAGCCTGTTCCAGAGATTTAAGTCCAAGAAAAATCTCACCAACAGCAATCTGCGCGTGTCCCTTCAGATCGCAGGCCAGGGCTCTTGCATAAAAATCCTGTGCTGCCACTGCATGACGCTGGGCTTTGACCATCAAATCCAAAGTTTTTTGGTAGCGGCAGCTTATATAGCGAAGGAAGCCCAAGGCTTGATAAAACCAAAAGCAAGTTGGAGCTTCGCAGTGCCTGAGGCGGGCCAGCCTACGAACATAAGGATACGCTTTAGGGGTTTGCCCAGACCGGCTTAGCCCTATAACGAGAAAGAAGAGTGACTGAGCCAGCATGGCTTTCTCAAGCCCTGCGCCATGCTGCTCAAAGAGGGCTTCGGCCTCTTCCGATCGTCCCAAAAAGCTGAGTGAACCTATCAAAAAAGGCAGATTTTCCAGTGAAAACTCGCAGCCAACTCGGTCCCACAATTGTTCGACGAGTGTGCTATGGGCACCGGAGAGGAAGAGTTGTTCGAAATCGTTCACATCAAACCTGCTAGCATGGCGTATTCAAAGTGGATCGAGCCGCCTATAGGATTAAGTCTAGTCTTTGCCCCGGGTCAGGTGAACTTCAGGGATCTTGAATAGCATGATGCGATTTGCAGCGAATACCAAAAAGTGTCATTTTCACGAGAGTTTGGAAAGATTCAAGACGACGAGCCAAACTATTCTTCCACAGCACTTTCCTAGCCTCTACCTATCAAAACGAGCAAGCAAAAGTCCAATCAAATCGAATCATGAAATTACAGGCCATTCTGATTAAAATTTGGGATGAGCCGCTCTATAACCGGTGAGTCGGAGCAAAATTTCAATAAAAGGAAAAGACATGAACTTGAAATCAATCGTAGCCGGTTCTTTACTGCTGACCAGTGCCCCATCTTTCGCCAGTTTTGTAAAACACGGAAATCTAAACGTCGATGAAGATAGCGTTCGTTTTGTCGGAAACTGTTCAGATGGCGACAGCTTTATAAGTTTCAATAATGACGGCAGCTTTGACCTGATCTTCACCAACCTAGAAGCAGTGTCGGGCGGCGGTAGCGATCGCAAAACATGTATGTTGAAATTTAATGCAAAAGTTCCTGCTGGCCTGACTTTGGCCGTCAGCAAAGTAGGTATTGCCGGTACTTCTGAAATCAACTCGGAAGACGGTAAAACTTCGGCAACTTTACGCCACACTCTGGCAGGCACTGTCGGTGATGCTGCCATTATCGATTATAAGTTTCATCCATCGACCAGCGTTCAGGACGTTGTCCTTGAAAAACAATTCGCTGTCCTTTCGAAAAGCTACGCACCTTGCGGCAAAGACATCAACTTTAAAACCACTATTTCTTTGAACGCCAAGGGCGAAGATGCAGCCATCAACATCACAGAAGCAGCTCAAAACGGTCGCACCTATTCGATCCGTTACCACTGGGCTTGGAAGCATTGCAACTAATATCGTCTCTTAATTCCCTCGATTCAAAAGAGTCGAGGGCTTTTTTACTTCTTCTCAAACAGTGATTGCCTCGGGGAGGATTCATGATGAGTCTTATCGTCAAAAGCCACTTAGCCACCACTCTCATCCTTTCGTCCGTATGCATCCCGTCCGCATCTGCCTCAACGCTTATCACGGACCCTTCCCGAATCACGTTTGTCGGGTCCCACTGCAAAACCTTGGGTTTAGAGCAGATTAAGGTGGATGACCAAAACAAATTGCGCATCGACCTGAGTTCTTTTCCAGCTGCCACTGCCGCAGAGCCCAGCAAGGGCTGTCTTATAAAAATCCCCTATACTCTGTCGGCGGCGCCTCTTGCAGCCGTTGTTTTTCTGCGGGGCAGCTATTCGCAAGGTCTCGAGGACCGTCTGACGGGAACACTGAGAATTGGCTCAGCCGGTCAGGTCGGGCCTGCCAGCATTATTTCTTTGAGTGAAAGCCCGCAAGGTCGATTTGAATGGCAGCAGCCTATCATTATTTCTCGTTCCGAACTAACTGAAGACACCATGAAAATTTCGATCTCGCTTAAAGTGGATGTCGCAAAGTTGGTTCCCGGCCTTGGCGGGCAAGATGGCGAAGTACCCGTGGTTAAATTTCAACCACTGGAACTCATCATCGATCACGTCAGTATAAAGCAACCATAGTCCCAGTCTCTCAGACTGAACTATGTTATGGGAAGGGTTGGGATCAAAGATCCTGACCTTTTCTTTTTTTAAGTCTATTTCTATCGCATCAAATCGCATCAAGATTTCGCAAACCATTGAAATGGTGCTCTGACGATAGCGCTTGTAAAACTGTTTGTGTAGGGAACATCAGAATCGACTCTCACACTCAATAAGGAAACGCACTATGAAAATCTTTAAGATCGCAAGTTCCGTGTCTTTGACCCTGCCCATGCTCTTAACTAGTCTCTGGCGCCTAAAGCGCCTGAGACTATCCTGAGGAGTGAAACGACGAAGGATCCCGGCGCTAAGTATCTGATAACACGAGATCCTTCGCTTCGCTCAGGATAGTCTCTGGGCGAAATTTTCAATTTCGCGCC
>JBGSRE010000006.1:0-2547 GCA_041737755.1 Oligoflexus sp. | reverse complement strand
TGCCGACGAATGAACCTTCGCAAAAGAGATCCTGATAGACGTCAGAGACCACAGATGTGTAGGGATCAATGCCGACATCACCCCCGTAAAGTCTAACGAAAAGCGAGCGTCGAGAGGTGGGTAAGCTGGTGGCAACTCGGGGTTGGAGAATGCCATAGCCATGCGTGACTCGCCCCAGCTTTTTATCAAAAACAGCTTGGTTGAGGGGATGGGCCATGCTACCAACCATCAGTCGGGCCGCATCGCGCGGCAGCTGCGTGTCGGTATCGAGAGTAATAACATATTTTATGCGAGGCAGCGTACCGACAATGTTAGCAAAAATCGGTTCGTCTGTGGTCTGCCTGAGATAGGTATTGAGTGCTTCGAGCTTGCCGCGCTTTCGTTCATAACCCATCCAAACATTTTCTTGAGGATTCCAGCTTCGCTGGCGGTGAAACAGACAAAAAATATCTTCCGAGCGTGTGCCGTATTTGTTGTTGAGAGCCAGAATTCCAGCTTTCGCTGCTTGGAACAACGACTCATCATCGGGCATATTTTGGCAGGAGGCATCGATGAAGTCAGTTAAAAGTGCAAAGTGAAGATTTTCGTCTCGATTGGCGAGATAACGAACTTCCAATGCTTCCAGCAGGCTCTCGACATTTTTGCGATTGACGAGCATCGTGGGGACTACGACCAGCGTACGAAACTCGTCTGGAATGCCTTTTGAAAAATTCATTCGGGATAAATGGTGAGGCTTGACCATCAATGTTGCCAGCCAATTGACCAGGGCCAGAGCCACCTGGCTGCTGCTCAAGAGCAAGAGCAGCCCAAGGCCGAAGAGTGCATACCAGCGTTGAAAAGCCGGGTATAGATAAGCCAAGAGACCCAGCGTGATAGTGCATGTGATCGCAGCAATTCCACCAAAATAGAGCAAGCGCGGCATATGCTTCTGCATCGGCAGGAGGGCGATGGGAAAAGAGGCTTTGGATTGGCAGCTCTGCTGCAGCTGACGCAGGCCTTGGTCGATCAGATAATAACCGACATGTCCGAGTCTTGCATCGGGATCTGTTTGGTTTTCGTGGGCGAGAGCGATTGCCCTTTGCGCCAGATCCCATTCGGTTAGGGAACTTCGTTTGGCAAGATTTTCCACCACATGACGATAATGATCACGCGTTATAAAGTCCATTTTTCCGTAAATGCCTGCAGGGTCAAGCCGGAGCTGTTGCTCGACCAAACTTGCTGACTCAACGAAATCTCGCCAGTCCATCGCGCCCAGAAAACGCAGACTGCTGATGCTAGCGCCAACGGCCACTTGGTTGGCAGCCTGCTGCTGGCTTTCCAGTTGTACCAATTGCTGCGTGCTTTGACCTCTATCAACAAGGTTTTGTTCGATCCAAGTCATGGGAATATCTAGCGCAGATCCCTGACCTTGAAGACGCCGGACGAGCTCTGCAACAAAAGCATTTGACAGTGGTGGATGGGAGCGGGCCATATCAGCAGCGACCAGGATCAAGTTGCTGGCATCAAATTCGGCGGAAAGGAGCAGCTGATCGGCCCATCGATTGGCTTGTTCACGATCTTTCATCGCTTGTATGACATGCATAGCAACACGAGTAAGATTTTCAATCAAAGCCAGTCGCAGCATAATGGGAATGGCCCAAAACTCGCCAAGCTTCAGTGGCGTGATCTGCTGATAGGCGTTGACGAAGCAGGTGATATTCTCCTTATCAACTCGACCATCGACATGGGCGATGACTTCGAGTGCAATATCATAGACCCGGGGGAAGTCGGCAGACAGGGTGTTGGCCAATTGAGGTAACTCACGACTGTACCCCTTTGGTAAGTGGCGTCCGGCAATGCGAATCTGCTCTTCAATGAGATGATAATTATCCAGCAGCCATTCGCCGGCTGGTGAAATCTGCTGCTTGGTTTTTGCTGCATTATTCAGCATGTTATAGGCTTGCAGCATGATACGCTCATTCTCGGCCAGCCTGAGTAGAAGCAGATCTTTGCCAGGTCCATCGATTATTTCGTGCTTCGCTGCAAGTTCTTTCCCATGGCGTTCCAGTTGATCAAGACTGAAGAGGCCAAGCCGAAGCGGTTCTTTATCTAAATTCTTTTTCGAGCTGACAGCATGAATGCGCCATCGCCGATTTATGCCTACAGCTCGTTGCAGTGTTTGCTTCTGGAAGTGAAGCCACTGCATACTTTTATTGAGAATAGGCTGCTGCAGGGACATACGGGGGTGCCTCCGAGTGAAGCATTGGTAGGCATGACCATAAGGGGCCCAACAAGAATGCTGCATTGAACTTCACACGATTCGGATTAAAAAACAACGATCTTGGACTTTTGATTTTATAGTTCAGAGTTTTTGCTTGGAAAATCATGAGAAATTTTTGAACTAGGGATTTTCTCTAGGAGCGTGGAGCGGCGTTAAATCACGAAAGCCAAGATTTTGCGACGTACATAATCCGCTAAAGAACTTGGAATCTTGCTGGAAGTGTAGGCAGAATTTTACTGTCCAAAGGCTGGCGATGTCAGGTTAGATGCTTTTGTGAAGCGTCAATG
>JBGSRE010001042.1:0-2466 GCA_041737755.1 Oligoflexus sp. | reverse complement strand
AAGATCGGTTTCATCAACCTGAGCTTTAATCGTCAAGCGGTTGGACATCGAGAAGACGGAGTCCTGATTGGAAAAGGTTTGGCCGGCCTCGACATTGCGCAAAATGATGGTGCCGTTGATCGGTGCCATGATCGGAGTGGGTCGGTACAATTCCTCCCAGCGTTTCACCTCAGCCGCGCCTTTGGCCCTTGCTGCATCCAGAAGCGCAGCGCGTTCTGTGGAGCTCATCCAGGCGAGGATTTGACCTTTTTTCACGACGGCGCCTTCGGCGACCAAAACTTCTTCGATGCGACCGGCAATGGGCGGTTTAATTTCCAGACGATTTTCTGGTTGTACTATTCCGGTACTCAGAATGGTGAGCTGAAGAGTTTGCCTCGTCACCGTCACCGACTCGTAAGCGATTTCGGGCTTTTTGTTCTTCTTCAAATAGAAATAGCCTGCACCGCCTCCGACTGCCAGGAGCAGGACGAGGATGATCCAGAGTTTGAGACGCGATTTCGGATTTGCTTGGTTCACTGCAATGATCCCTTTCCCTGCGCTTGTTCCCATGCCGCTTCTGCGATGACTCGATTGCCCTGACTTGAGAGAACGGATCGCTGTCGGTTGATCAGGTCGTTCTCGATCAGATCCCAAGCATCAAACGTCGACAGTCCATTATTGTACTTGCTCCGGGCAATCTCGGCCCTGAGCGTGAGGGCCGTTTCGAAACTTTGATCCACTTTGAGTTTCTCAATGGCCTCAATAAAGCCCGTCTGTGTCTGGCGAACTCGCGTTACGAGCTCCCTTTCTATATTCTCGCGGTTCAATCCGCTTGAAGTCAGGCGATTGGCTGCTGCCTTTTGACCATAATAGTCACGTCCACCAGAAAAGATAGGCACAGTCAGGACCAGACTCAGCGACCAGGATTCATTGCGAGGAAAAAATTCATCATCCTGACGACCAATGGACCCCCTTACCCCCAGTTCAGGGTAAAAACCTGCACCGGCCAGGGCGAGATCAGCCGAGGCCTCCTCCTCCTGCGCCATGGTCAATTTATAGTCGGGGTTATTGCGAGCGATGACGAGTGGGTCGGGTGCCGCGGGAGGCTCACTGACGGGAATGTCATTTTTCAATTCGTAGCTGCTGTCATCGCCACGGCCTAAGACTTTGTTGAGTCGTGATCGGGTTACGCTCAAACTGTCTCGGGCTTGAAGTTCTTCAAAGCGAGCCTGCTTCAAATAAGCCTCGGAAAGTGCTACGGCTCCGCGATTTTCCTGACCCCCTGCGAAGCGCAGCTCCACCAGCCGAAGGTTGTCCTGACGCCGACGAATAATATCGAGATAGAGTCGCAAAGAACGCTGCGCCTGCATCATGCCCGTATAGGCGGATTTTAAATCATAGCTCAGCCGGGCCTTTAAAGATTGAATCTGCAGTTCCGATTGCCGAACGCGAGCTTGAGCTTGATTCACTCGTGCTTGGGTAGCGAAGCCGTCAAAGATAGTCTGGCTCGCCGTGAGTGAAGCACCAAAGCTTTCCGTGGCTTTGCCCTGCAGCTGCGCTAAGGCCTCCGCCTGTGCCCTTGAATTGCTGGCATCATTGCCCTGCAGTCCTGCTGAAAACGACGCGGATAGCTGCGGGAGATAAGTGGCTCGAGCGATTTGCACGCTGGAGTTCGCGGCCTGCAGATTCTCCTGGGCCGCTCGCAGCTCTGCATTGTTGCGACTGGCTTCGGTGATGGCCATCTGCCAGGTCAACGAACCTGTTGCAGCTCTTGCAGATGAGCAAGACGTAAGAATGCCGGCTGAAACGAGCCAGATTGCAAGTCCATACGAAGCCATGGTTCGGAGCCTTGGTCTTATTTGATTTTCCATCAGGGGTTCTTTCTGGTCTGATACGGTTCTTTTTCGGATGTACAGCAATTGCCAACGAAAGGCTAGCGCCTGAAGTCGAGGAAGGAAGGAAAATGTCCAGGAAGCAAAGATTTTGCTTGGTTTCTGTTCAATCGGGCTCAATATGTCATTTGGGTGGGAAAGTTTCAGCGAGGAAAAGTTCGGTGATCAGGATGCTCTCAAATAAGCATCCCGATCGGCAGGATTAGCCTTCCCACTTTTTAAAGACAACGCAGCTATTGACATCGCCGAACCCAAAGCTCGACTTGGCCGCAATTTTAATATTCCGCTGGATCGCTTTTTGCGGGATACTGGCAGCGATCGCTTGAATATCTTCATGCAGATCTTCGCTGTTCAAGGACGGATGCACAAAACCCTGATGCAGCTGCAACACGGTGGCAATCGATTCCAAAGCTCCTGCTGCGCCTAAGGCGTGTCCGATCATGGATTTGGTCGAGTTTATCAAAGGAAACTTTGCAGCAGGCAATTCCAAAGCCGATAGCCAGTTAGCAACTTCCAAAGGATCGGCGCCGGTGGCCGTCAGGTGACCGTTGATGTAGTCGAGAGTTTCGGCTTCCACTTCGGCATCCATCAGCGC
>JBGSRE010001041.1:0-3293 GCA_041737755.1 Oligoflexus sp. | reverse complement strand
TCGCTGGGCATGACGGAGCTGGGCCTGTCATCCCCAGGCGCCGCAGGGGCCGTTGGGGATCCTGTGGGTTGTATAAGAGTTTGGGTTAGATGGCAGATGCCCGACGCGAACTTCGTTCGCTGGGCATGACGGAGTTGGACTTTTCATCCCCAGACGCCTTAGCGTCTTGTCGTCTCCCTCAGTGGAAATGAGGCAGCTCTACAACTCGAGGATGTGGGGCCGGAGGATGCGGTAAGTAGAGGGTTTTACGCCAGTACATGGCGGCATCTGGAAAACGTTCTGCCATTGCATTGAGATTTGGCAGCTCATTTTCCAAAGCGGCAATGACATGGCCAAACACAGCAATGCGTTCAAGAGCGCTAATCTTGAATTCCAAGTCTCCTTCGGTCGGGTCCTCTTTGAGGATGAAATGGACCCGATCTCCTGTGACTGGAAACCCAAGTTTTTGCATGGAATCGTATGTCCCCTGGCCCATCCCAGGTGCATCGCGTCCAGTTAAATAAACGGTGACTGCCCCGAGATCATGGCAAAGATGAACAAGCTCCAAAGCCTTGGGAAATGGCTCATCATTCATCAGGTAGGGATAAGTAAAATAATGCTTCCGCCAAAATTGAAAGAGTTGCTCGCCAAATATAGCATTCTGAATGCCTTGCTGCGTGAGTGTGTCCAGAACTCTATACTGAACACTTTCCCAGGTCATCTGCGCTAAAATCTGACTTTCATAAGCAAAATTTTCTTGTACCAAAGGCAGAGCCAGGAAATCCTGAATCACTCGGTATTTGCGATGCCGGCAGTCGATCAGAGTATCGTCTAAATCAAAGATAACAACTGGCAGCAGACCCTTGGCTTGGGTGTCCTCAATGCACTTTTGGATCGACTTAAATATACTCATTGGCAATCTGCCTTTTGATAAGGTTTGCATAATGGCCCTGTTGCAGGAGAAGCTGCGCATGGCTGCCCTCTTCCATAATACGGCCATCCTGGAAAACAAGAATATTGTCACAATGCTGAATTGTGCTCAACCGGTGAGCGATAATAAAGCAAGTTCGCTCCTTCAAAAGTTCCAGTATGGCTTTTTGAATCAGTGCCTCACAGGGTTCATCGACATTAGCCGTGGCTTCGTCCAGGATCAAAATAGACGGATTTCGCAAAAGCATACGGGTAAAGGCCACCAATTGCCGTTCGCCCATGCTAAGGTTGGAGCCGCCATCGAAAAGCGACGAATCCAAACCATGTGGTAGCTTTTCTATCACCTGATAAAGACCAGTGCGGCGACAGGCGTCCCACAGAATATCGTCGGAAGGAATACGATCAGTAGGGAGAGTGATGAGAAGATTCTCCTTCAATGTTCCCTGAAAAATCACCACATCCTGGGAGACAATTCCAATCTGTTGCCGCAGCTCCTGACGATCCCAGGCTGGAAGGGGAATGCCATCAATACGGATTTCACCCGCCATTATAGGATAAAGTTGGGGGATCAGGTGAACAGTGGTCGATTTTCCGGAACCGGTTTTTCCAACTAAACCGACACAGCTCCCCGCTTTGACTTGGAAATGGATGCCCTTCAAGACGGGTTGATTCGCTTGGTAGCACATCCAGACCTGATCAAATTCCACCGAACCTTTCACTGAAGCACGATGAGATCCATTGGGTCCCAACACTACCGATTCTTCTGTTTCATCCAGCATTTTTCTTACGCGTTCGGATGAGGCAATGGCATCTTGAATGAGATGCAACTCGAAAGAAAGCTGCATAATGGGCCGAAAATAACGTTCTGCATAGCGGATAAAAGCAACGAGAAGTCCGATGGATATTTGCTGATCCAAAGCGAGATGGCCGCCCCACCAGAGAATCACCACAATGGGCATGGCGCAAAGAAAAGCCGCGATGGGTCGTATGAAAGTATTCCAATTCATCAGGGAATAGGCCGAATGGAGCATGTCTTCCGAACTTTTTTGAAAAACAGATTGACTCCACTTTTCCAAGCCGAAGACTTTAATGACTGGCAAACCATTGATCAGCTCGGCAAGCTGGGCATTGATGGCGGCGGATTTCTTCTTGTAATCGCGCAACCAAAAGCGCACAGGTTTGCGCATTATTACGGTAAAGATGATTGCCGGCAGACTGGAGAGTGCAATGAAAAAACCGATCTTAAAATCGGTGAGCAGCATGGCCAGCAGCACGGAAACGACGGTGATACAGGCTGTTAGTACGCGCGGAAGGGTATTACTGAAGAAGGATTCAATTCCTTCGATATCCGCGGTGAGTCGCGTGATCGTTCGACCAAGGGGCTGTTGATCATAGTAGCTGATTGGCAGTTGGCTGAGTTTTTTGAAGAGGGCTTCGCGAATCTGCAAGGCGACCTGATTGGTGACAAAGGCGATGCCGACTCGACCCCGGTAGTAAATGAGGATGTTCAAGCTTTCGATTGTGAGAATTGCCGCGATTGTGACTGTTAAGCTAGACCAAGGACTTTTCAGGAGAAGCAGTTCCGCCAATTGCCCCATGAGCTTGGCTGAAATCATCAGCAGTCCCGCCGACGAAGCGACGAGGGAAATACCAAGAAAAAGGCGTTTGTAAGTGCCTTGACCATATTGAAAAAGCGAAAGCATAGCAGAGAAATCGCCTTGCTGATCGATGCTGTCCTGATTATTTTGCATGCGAATCAACCTCGAGCTGAAAGTCGGAGGGCTTGGATGGTCGTTTTGATGGAGGCAAGTCATGCGCGATCAAAGGCTTGGCAAGGGACTGCAAATGCCCATCTTCCAGGATCTCAATGCGATCACAAAGTTGGAGTGTGGATAGACGATGGGCAGTCCAGATAACGGTTTGGCCGTTGAGTTTAACTTTCAACTGCTCGAGAATTTTGGCTTCTGTGATAGAGTCCACGGCACTCAAGCAATCATCAAAAATCAAAATAGGAGCAGGCTTTAAGAGTGCACGAGCCATAGCAAGACGTTGCTTTTGCCCTCCTGAAAGATTGATTCCCCATTCGCCAATCCAACTGTCCAGGCCATCAGGAAACTTTTGAATGTCTTCCCAAAGCTCGACGATCTTAAGGGTGTCGATCATGCTTTGCTCATCGACAGTATCCATGGGCGAGAGATTGTGTCGGATCGTTCCCGCAAAGAGAAAGGGCTTTTGTGGAACCATGGTAACCTGTTGTACGACCCAATCTCGCTGACACTGATCGATGCTGAGGCCATGGATTTGGACCAGTCCCTCTGGGTGTTCCAAAAGCCCACCGATGATATGGGCCAAAGTTGTTTTTCCGGAACCGATAGGACCAATAA
>JBGSRE010001002.1:0-4670 GCA_041737755.1 Oligoflexus sp. | reverse complement strand
TTCGCAAGGGCTGGAACCCTTGCTGGAACTTTTGCGAAATCCGCCTATAACTTTGGATAGTCCTTCGCTTATTGTCCGCAATAATCAGCTTAAATTGCATCTTACCCAGGGTTCTCGGCGAGTGAAAGTGGAGCTTAGTGAAGCCGATATTGAGGCTGCCTTGCATTTACAAGCTGGCGAGCTGGATCTCTCGAGTCAAATGGCTTTTCAGTTCGATGTCGAGCTGGATCAATCCGATCCCAAGACGGGCGATCTTTCGCTGCAAAGTAAACTCTCGATCGCGCCGCAATTTAAACTCAGCGTTCGGGTGCCGAAGCAAGAATTGAACTGGCAATTTCAATTGCAGCAGTTAGATTTAAAACTTGAGAATACCAAAGTCCATCAGGCCCTTGCCGGTCAGTCGTCGCTCGATCTGCTTTTGGCCCGATTGGAACTGCGCCCTCAATTTGCTTTGCAAAGGCAAGGCTCCGTGTCGGCCCAAGCACCCATCATGGAAGCTTTATGGCCTTTGGATTTCAAAGGCTCACAGAAACTCATCGTGCAGGGCGTGGCTTTGGATCAGGTGGCTCAGGCGCAAAAAACCACGCTCAAGACTCATCTCACCATGCAAAATGATTGGCAGATCCGCATGGCGAGCCTGACCCCAGGCCGAGACCAATCCTGGCAATTGAGTCAAAGCCTTGAAGTCAACGATTTGATCGCGCAAAAAAATGGTCAGACCATGGCTGCCACCAAAGCTTTGCAGTTGAGTCTGCAATCCACGGCCGAGCAGGGGGAAGGCAAAGCGGCTCTGACGGTGAATCTGAGCCCCATGACTTCGGCGGCTTTGCAGGAAAAATTGGCTTTTCGCCAGGAACTGAATCTCGGCTTCAATCTGAATACTTTGGCCTTTCGATGGATCGGTGATGCCGTTGCCAATGGCGAAAAAATTCTGCAAGTGAGCGGCGAAGGCAATGATCAAAATGGAATGCTAAAAGCTCGCTTGCAGCTGCAAGTAACCCCTCAGCCGTCGCTGCTAGGAATGCATGCAGGATTATCCCAGTTGGAGAAGCTGGGCTGGCCGCAAATCGATCTGCTTTTGAATCATCACACTCTCCATCCCATGGCTTTGGAAAAAATCAGCAAAGAGAACTGGCAAGAACTTACCATAACCAATTCTCTTCAACTCACTGTGAAGCAACTGCGAAACTCAGCCAAAAACCTAGTCAATTTTAAAAATCTTCATCTCATTCAGGAACTCTCTCTGCCGGCAAGGCCGGCTGGAGCAGCCGCGAGTCAACTCAAGCTCGATACGGCAATCAAAGTCGATACTCTGGTTCATCCCAGCCTGAAGAAGTCTATCGACCTAGCGCAAGATGTGAATCTCAAGGTCTTAGTGAATGACCGCATCAGCGGCAGCCTGGATGGCAAGACCGTCCTGGATGGTTTCCATCTGGCTCAACTGAATCTGGCCTGGGAAGACCAAGCTTCTGAACTCAAACTCGATAATCAGATCGTGCTCCATTTGGAACCCGCTCTGCAAAAAATAGTCGAAGCAGCCAAAGCCTTGGATGATTTGGGCGGCATCAGCTTGGAAAGCCAGCATAAAATCAGCTTGCGGCATGGTGCGGCGCGTCTCCTGGACATAAAAGCTTTGGATCCTGCTCGGATTAAAGTCGACGCCCATCTCACCCAAATCTTGAGTCAAACTCCAGTTGGGCAAGACCTACGTACTTTGAGTTTGGGCCAGCCCCTGCGCATCGACAGTCGCATCCAATTGGATAAAGGCCGGGCGGAACTGCTGACTCGACTGACGGAATCTAAAATCACGGCTAAGGATAAGGCCCAGATTCTCAATTTGCAGACTCTTATCAAAGCCTCTGTGCGCGATGTGAAAAAGATGGCCGATGGTGAGGTGAAGGTGATGGCCGATGCCGATGGTATCGAGCTGCTCAAGGACATGCCCAACCAAAGCCAAATTCATCAGCTCTTGCGCAAATTCAAATTCGTCTTTCATGGAGTTTTGACCAATAAGGACGCTCTCACGATTAAAACTCTATTCGTTGGCCTGCACGATAACTTCTTGCAATTCAAAGGCCAGGGAGCTTTTCGCCTAGCCGGTCAGGGATATTTTGATGGCCAGTTGGATTCCGTGCTCACGGGTCTCAAGGATGCTCCTTTTGAAGGATCAGGACGGATGACGGTGCCCCTTAAAGTCGTCTTGTTTGATAAAACTCGATTATCAATGGATGCCACACCAAAATTCCAAAATTTTAATGTGAACTATGGTGATATTCAACTGCGCAATGTGAATGGTGGTATTCAAGTCCGTGAGGAATTATCGATCGATCAGAAAGGTCGCATTGGATTCCTTTATTTGGACACGCAGAATGCCTTTGCTCGAGTTGACTATGACAGTATCGAGCCTTACCTCGGCGAGCGATTGCTGCTGAGCGTGGATCAATTGCGTTTCAAACATATTCAAATCGGCCCTTTGGTCGAGAACTTTGAAATTCGCCAGAATCTAATCCTGCTCAATGAGTTAAAGCTGGATCTCTTGCAAGGCAGCGCTTTGGGAAGAATCTACCTGGATCTCCATCCCGAGCGCCTGCAGATGGGTTTTTTAGGGCGTTTCTCGGGGATACAGGCCGAGTTGATCAAAGAACCGAGCCGACGCATTCCAGTTGCCGATTGGGCCCCTCTCAGTGGCCGAATGGCTTTGAATTTTGATATTCGCAAGCGTCTGGCGACAGGTCGATTGGATTTGACGGAAATTGGCCAGAGGCAATTGCTCTCACTTTTGGATGTGCTGGATCCCGAGTACAAAGATCCGCAGATGATCACCGCCCGCCGGGCCCTGCGGGTCGCCTATCCACAGGGATTAGCGGTGGCTATGGAGCAGGGTCTCATGGATTTGAATATCAGCCTGGGAGGAGTGGTCAGCAAGGATTTGGTGATACGCTCCGTACCCCTGACTGGATTGATTAATGCCAAGGCTGGCGAAACCTTGCAGCAAATAGAAAAACTGCTGCAATCCGGAGGTTGATTATGCGTGGATCGTGTTTGATGATTCTCTTCAGTAGTATTTTGGGGGCGAGCTGTGTGCCTGATGTCTATCTGATTGATCGGCAGACAGTACTGGAATTAGAAGCCAGTGGAGAATGGCAGGAGCTCGATCAAGCCCTGCAAAAGAAGGCATTGAGTGCGGGACCCCTGCCGTTGGAATCCACCAGTGACCAGGTCGAGCAGCGGCAGATATTCAGCATGACCCACAGTGATCGTGAGCAAAAGCCCCAACCCAAAGCCAAGTGAGGTGTCTATGCGGAATCGGATGGCGAAGCTTAGCATCTTGCTGGGATTGGCTTTTAGCCCAGGGGCCCATGCAGCGGACAAGACCCAGAAACTGGTTCAACTGCAAAAAATTACCGTCGGGCCCTATGATAATTATCAGGCAGCAGTTGCTGATGATGAATCCGTGCTCTATTTTACTCGCAGTCAGAACCTTTCTTCACAGATCATTCGTTTCGATTTGAAAACGGGCTTAAGTGAACCTGTGACCGGTGTCGACACAGATTCCAAGGCACCGGCGATCAGTCCGGATGGCAAGACTTTGGCATTCACTTATTTTCGCCGCGATGCCAAAGGCGATGTTTGCTATCTCGATGGCAAGGAGATCGTCTGTGTGACTGGACCCGGAGCTTCTGAACATTCGCCTTTCTGGGTTGATAACGATACCCTGGCTTATGTTCAAAGCAATGATGCCGGCAATCTTTCCAAGTTGATCTTTCATAAGCTTAAAAGCAAAGTGACCGAAACCATCCAAGAGGGGGTGCTGTATAGTCCTAATCTGGCCAAGGATGGCACCACTCTCGTTTACAAAGGCAAAGGTAATGACCTCATCGTCTATGACATCAAAAAGCGTCAGGCGATTCGAACTCTCACCATTCAATTACCTGGTGCGACAGGGCCTGCCCGATTCTCAGCCGATGGTCGATTTCTTTATTTTTCCCAGTATATGCTCGATAGCAATCGCGATCTGCGGCTCGATGGTCGCGATGCGGCCGCAATTTTTCGCATCGCAGTTGAGGGGGGAAAAAGCGAGCCCGAACAGCTGACGTCCTTGCAGCAAAACTGCTCCTATCCTTTTCCTACGCCCCGAGTTCTCTACATGACCTGTGCTTTTGAAGGAGCGCTGGATGTCTACCGTTCCGCACTGACCGGCGTGGTGCCGCCGGAATGGGATCAGAATGATCTTTGGGAAGCCCATCGTTCGGCCCGTTCCTATTCCGATCGAATCCTTCTCCTCAACCAGCTGATGGCTCGGTTTAAAGCGATGGACGGGCATGAGTATGCCGAGCGGAATATGAGTAATTTTATCCTAGCTGGTGCCTGGCTGCCGGCCGCCTACTATGCAGAGATGCTCAGCCCCACCGATCTCAACTTCAAGGTGCATAAGATTCTGCTGGAAACCTATGCGCGTTGGGAAGTGCTGCCGAAGAAAGAAAATTTGGGTGCTTTCGCCCAACTGATCGACAAAAATCGAGCCCAGTTGCAAAGTCTTACGTCATCTCCTCTGCAGAGATTGGCCTTGGCCTATATGGATTTCTTTGCCAACAAGCCTCGTGAGGCGCTGGCTCAGGCGGACAAGATTGAATCCAATGATGGCCTGACGCTTTATTGGTTGACCCAGC
>JBGSRE010000991.1:0-5825 GCA_041737755.1 Oligoflexus sp. | reverse complement strand
CCTGTGGATAACATTCGGTGAGTTTTCTACGCCACTAGTGAATATGTCTATGTTTATCAGCATGTTCACCCTAGGGGGTATTCACAGAACACATTGTTCTTTTAACCTCGCGGCGAAAATCACCAGCGGGCTATAACAAAGCTGAGAGAGAGAAAAGTTCACAAGAGAGGAGCTCCCATGAAAACTGGATTGATAGCCGCCGCTTTGAATCGTCTTGAGTGAATCGCCACTTGGCATTCGAAGCCGGAAGTGCTTATGACCGGAGATCTAGAGCAAAATTGAGAAGAGATTCCAACACAAAAAGCCCGCGTTTCTTTTGAACCGCGGGCTTCTTTTTTAAGAGAGCCTGTGCTAGGAAATGGTGGATGACAAGAAGGAGTTGGCCACCGTGATCAAGACGCCTTATCCTCTTTCCTCTTTACAAGCCATGGCTCAGCATCCACTTTTAAAAAAGTTTTGGAGTCATGCCCCCGAATTACTAGAAATCGAAGCGTGGCCAGACTGTGCTTTCTGGCAAAAGACTTTGGAAAAGCAGGCTGCTTGGTTGCAACTGCCAGCGGCTCTCTGTTTGACTCCGGAAATTAAAATGGGTCAAAGGCGAAAGCGCAAACTCACCAAGCAAAAATCGGCTGAGCATCTGCCGACCTTGCGTCGTTACGAATCGAGCATTGTTGAATCGCATGAAATTCCGATGCGCGAGATGAATCTTCATGATTACTTCAATGCTTTGATTTGGCTGCAATTCCCTAGGGCCAAGTATGCTCTGCATCATTGCGCTTACCTGTCCTATCAGAGTGGCCAAAGGCAAATTCACGGCAATCTTCGCAATCACTTGACCGATGCGCTGACCCGATTTGATGAAGGCGGCCTAGTGTACTTTGCTGAGGCGGATGAAAATCTTCCTGAGCTGCGCGAGTTTTTTTATGGACGGGATGAGGAGGCTAAGGCGCGTTTTGTTTTATCCCACAAAAAACAGTTCGCCATTTTTGGTCACGGCCTGCTCGAAGTCTGGTGCCAAGGCGGAAGAAAGCTCACCGCAGGGCTCGTGGTGGTTGGGAACGAAGCTAACATTCAGCCGGATGATCGCCTTGCTCAGGCCCTGCGGGAGCTGCCGGAAGGGCCTTCGGTGTTGGGGACTGTTTTGCTTGATGAAATTTTGCGGGAAGAGGGGTGATGGGGGAGTGGCTTAAAAAACATGAATTCATGTGGCTTGGCTATTTCTAGACCTTGTTATGGCATCGTTAAAAAGCAAAGAGCTCGGCGCATGGCCAAGCTCTTGAGAATTTAAAAAAAATCTAATGGATGGAATCCAATAAAGTGCTGGGTCTTATGGCGCCTTCCGCACGAGCATCGCAGCCTTAAGATCGGCTCGACTATCGGTTATAATTTTTGCGACCATGCTATGTGCAGGTAAGGATTCTTTGCCGTCCAAATTGTTGGCTGTAAATTCATCAAGTGCCGAAGGGTCAGGGCCTGCGTGGCAGACATCACAGCTGTCTTTCAGCAATGTTTCGCCTTTTGCAGCGTCGCCTGTTGCGGCAGGAGGGGTTCCGCCGGCTTGGGGAGTAGTCGGGTTCAGAAAAGCAGTAAGGTTTGCTCCATCTTTCGTGAAAGCTGCTTTGACTGCTGGAGATTGGTGACTGGGGTGAGTGGCAGCTCCTGCAATTTTACTTTTTTGAGCAGCCGTCAATGCGTCGGGTGTTGCGTGACATCCCACACAGCTTGCCGTAAAGGCAGTCTGTCCCAGCGCAGCATTTCCAGTAGTAACCGGACCCGGAGGAGGAGTCACCGTCCCAGTCCCCGTCGCAGGCTGGGCTAACTCTGCCTTGTAGGTCGTCGCTACCGGAGCCGCGTTGTTACAAGCGCTCGCCAGAAAAAGAAAGCTAAGGAAAGCAAAAAATTTCATGTCACCTGCCCCTCGGATTTGAAATTACTTGGTCTCTAAATAGGCACTAATATCGCTGCCGCTATCGGTAAAAACTTTCACAACGCTGGAGTGATAGGATTTGGTGCCAGATGTCGCAATCTTGCCCGAATCCGCTTTGACAAAAGCATGAGCACCCGTGCCGTGACATCCTGCTGTGTTGCAGCTTGCTGTCACGATTGCCAGTCCCTTGGTCGGATCTCCGGTTGCAGGCGTGGTCGTCGTCGTCGACGTCGTCGCAGCCAAAGGCGGTGATTTGCTACCCGTTGAAACAGGCTGTGGTTCGCCGCAGGCGACCAAAAAAATCACCGAAAAACATGATGCTAAATGTAAGATTCGCCGCATGCCCATCCTCAGATCGAAACCAATGCAAGCCGTTGCCACCGATGACTATTTTTATCGGTAGAAGATTGCCAAAAGTTGAGTTCGAATTTGCAAAAAGCCAAAGCTGAAAGGTGGGGGCAAAAGATTAATTCTTTTTTCTAAAGAAACAGTATGTTACCTTTATCCACTCAAGCTCAAAACACTTGAGATCTGGCCTGGAAGAGATCTATTTCCTCATCTAACGGGAGCAAGTCAATGGCTATAGCGTTTCCTGGTCGGCGGCTGCTCTTTCCAGAGGGTATGTCCCTGATTCAGTTGGTCCTAAGCTTGTTCTATGGCAGTTGCTTGGGCTTTTCACCTAGTATTGTTAATCTGCATTGCATACTGCTCTTGCTCAGCCTGTGCTTTTTGCGCCTGCCGCTTATTTTGTTGGCTCTGACCACAGCTCTGGCTTGGGTTCTGGGCTGGATGGGCGTTGATCACGTGGTGGACTCCTTGGGCCTGAAGCTTCTAAGAGAGCCAGCCCTCGCCAACTTATGGACGCAACTCTACAATGCTCCGCTCGTACCATGGACTCGCTTCAATAATTCCATGGTGCTCGGAGCTGCGGCCCTGTCGTTCATTCTCCTGCCGGTCTGGTTTGGAGTCGGTCTGAGCCTCAGGCGGAAAGAGGGATGAAATCATGAAAAAATATGGTGGATTGATTCGTTGGAAGTTCTTCATTCCCCTGGCGGCATCTCTAGCAGCGTTGGTGATCTACGCCTTTCTGTTGCTTGATCAGCATCTGAAGAGCTTGATGGAAAGCTTTGCCACTCGTGCCAACGGCGCGGAAGTTAATATCGGCTCGGTGAAAACGAGTATCAGTGGGCTCTTTGTCGAGATTCAGAAAATTCAGCTGACTGATCCAGAAGCACCGGAATCGAATCGCTTGGAAGTGGCAAAGATTCGCTTGGATTTGGGGGCAAAAGGCCTTTTACGGGGCAAACTTGTCGTTGAAGATGCCTCGCTCCTAGACCTGCAGATCCAATCCAAACGAAGTCAGCCTGGCCTTGTCCTGCCTCCGCCACGACCAGAACCAGAGGGTCCAGGTTTGAAGGCTGAGGCTTTGGTACTGCTGCAGCCCATCAAAGACGAAGTGATGGGCAACGCCCTGAGCGTATTGAAAGAGCAAGGTTTCGGTAACCCGCTGGAGGGAATCCAGTGGGATGAACTCCCATCCAGCCAGGCCATAAAACAGTTGGAAGGGGATTGGAATCAAAGGCAGGAAACTATTCAAAGCATGTTTGCCTCCCTGCCGAATCCGGCTGAATTGAGCCAGATAAGGGCCGAGATCAGTTCGATAAAAATGCCAGACGACCCCACGCAAATCGCCTCCCGAATGGCTAGCTTGGACGCACTGAAAGACCGAGTTCAAGGTGATTTTGCAAGGATTGAAACAGCAGCCCAGCAGTTGAAAAGTGAAGCAACTCAGTTTACCAGTAGAATCGGTGGACTGGATGAATTGGTAAAGCAGGATATCGCGGTCTTAAGCCAAAAATTAAAATTGCCTGATTTGGACTTTAAAAATCTGGCTGAGGAACTCTGCGGTCCCGAGATCAAACGCTACATTAAGCTCTTTGAAGTTTACTATGCAAAGATAAAGCCCTATCTGGAAAGCCAAGAAAAGCCGGCTCCCGCTCCTCCCTTGCGCCGTTCTGGGGTTGATTTTAGTTTTCCCGAAACCAATGGATTGCCAGGATTTTGGTTGAAAAAAATGCAGATCTCTTCCAAGGAAACGGCCGAAGGTCCTTTGGGTGATTTGCTCGGCAAGGTCACAGACTTCAGCAGTGCACCAGAACTGGTGAAAAAGCCCACGCAGATTCAGCTGGAAGGTGGTTTCAAACAGATGGGCATTCAGGGACTGAACGCCGAAGCGATCCTGGATCATCGGCAGGCTATATCCAGAGATGAATTCAAGATCGCCATTGCGGCCTTTCCTATTGCCGATCGGATGCTGGCTCAGTCCAAGGACTATGCTCTTGGCTTCTATAAAGCAGAGGGCAGCTTGCAAATGAAATTTCTTATGGATGGCGACAATCTCAAGCTAGAACTTAACAGCCTCATGAAACAGTTGAGCTGGAAGGTGGAGGCGGACTCCGAACGCGTCAAAAACTTGATGGATTCCGTTTTTGCTCCCATGAATGAAGTGCGTATCAATGCCAAGGCGGATGGCACTCTGCAGGATTTGCAATGGAAAATCACCTCCAATCTTGTCGATCAGCTGCGCGCTTCCTTACGAAGCGCCCTGAGCAAGCAAATTGCCGAACTAGAGGACAAGTTGAAAGAAGAATTGACGAAGCGGCTGACGGAAGAGAAATCCAAACTAGAGGCCCGCGTGCGTGAGCAAATAAAGCTTTGGGAGGATAAGATCAGTCCTATTCAACAGGAGGCTGATGGCGCCTCTTCGCAGATCGATAGTCAAAAGAATCAGCTGCAAGCTATGGTTGATGGCAAGAAGGCTGAACTTCAGCAAAAAGCTGAAGCAGAGAAGCAGGCTGCTATAGATAAAGCGAATGAAGAAAAGAAGAAGCAGGAAGAAAAGGCTAAGGAACAATTGAAGAATAAAATCAAGGTACCCGGATTTGGTAAGTAAAGAAGGCTTGGGTGACTAAAGCCTTCAAGCGGCCCCAAGCTATGCCAAAATCAATTAAAGGCTCAGTTGAGTCGCAAGTTTGGACTGCTCAGTTAAATCCTACCGATCAGTGTTAAAAATCTGTTTCGTTCTTGTTTCAACCATGTTTGGATCAGGCTAACAATTCATCTAGCTTAAACACTCCAGCGACAGAGTTTCGAGCGCGTGGCGTCATGCGTAATGGGAGCGCTTGTGGAGTTTAGTGGGGGATTTTATGCTCATGACTTTTGCCAAGGCACCCGTGCATTTCATCTCGATGGTGGGTTCGTGAAAACCCAAAATCTCAATCCTGGTGCCTGCTTTGTCAATGAGCGACTGGTACTCAGCATAAGCAAACAAAACATCGTTATTTTCTAGAAAGCCAAGAGGTATAGCCATGACACGATTTTATAAACGCAGCGTGCCGACTTTTTGCACTTGGATCGCCCTCCTTATGACAATGAGCGCAAGTCAATTTGCGATGGCCAAGGTTTGGAGTATTGCCGCATCCGATCGTTTAGAATTTGATACCCAAAACGCTCTGCTTTCCGCCAGTCCAGGCGATACGATCCAGCTGCCAGCAGGTCGTTTCCCGATCACGCAGGAATTGAGTATTTCGACCCCTTTTATCACTCTCAAAGGAGCTGGTCTGGACCAGACCACACTCGTCTACGATGAGAATGCCGAAGGCGCTCAGGCGATCATTTCCTATGCCGATCATACAAGCGTTGAGGACCTTGCCATAGAAGATGTTCCTGGCGATGGCATCAAGTTTGTCGGGGTCAATGGCGTGACGGTGAGGCGGGTTAAAGTTGAATATACCCGGCGTGCCAACCCAGAAAATGGTGGCTATGGCCTTTATCCCGTTCAATCATCCAATGTCTTGATCGAGGGCAGCGTGGTGATCGGCGCATCGGATGCGGGGAT
>JBGSRE010000984.1:0-5448 GCA_041737755.1 Oligoflexus sp. | reverse complement strand
CAGTACCGACAGGGATGCCACGCTCACCACTTTCCATCAGATCGAGCTGAAGAACCTGACGGCTTATAAATATTATAAGTTCCAGGTTGTCTCGGCGGATCGCTTCGGCAACGAGAGTCGTTCGGAAATCCAAGTCTTTGTTACGCAACGCTAAGAGCGTTCATCGAGGGAATATATGAAAACGTTCGCGAAGATTCTGAGTTTCACCTTCCTGCTGCTCCCCGTCACGGCCCAGGCCGGTGTGTCGGCAACAGTTGGTGTTATGGCGATGAGCAACTCCACAAAGCAGGGTGGACAGGGGACTGAGGGCAGTACCTTTCTTTCGCAAACCAATCTCACCTGGCATGGATCCTGGTGGGGGCTGGGGCTTTTCGCGCAGCGGGATTCGCAAGGAAAGAGTGAAGTCGATACTGCCTATGGTCCACGTTTGGAATTAACCTGGAATCCTTTCTATTTGGAATATGGTTATGCGATGAGGCTCAATCGTTCCTTTACCGACCGCGCGATTGCCGAACAGGAAGGAACTGGCAGCATGCTGGCCATCGGCACCCGCTTTGGACTCGGTGCCGCCAAGAGCACGCCCGGTGTTGGTGGTATCCAGGGTCTCTTTCTGCAGTTCACCTATACCTTGCGCACCCAGACGGTGAAAACGCAGGACGGTGAAAAACTGGATGAAGCCATCGTGCAAACCGACGGCTATCCGCTCTTTGGCATTGGTTACGGATTTTGAGGAACATGGATATGAAAACCCTATATTTAAGCCTTTTCGTGCTCCTAACGGCCGCTTGTGGACGGGAACCCTCACGACTTTTGCGTCAGGGTCAATTGCCAATCTTTGACTTTCCTTTGTACCTGAGTGAAGGCGCCGCTGGTCGGGTTTGGCAAATTGATCGTGATCGGAACATGACCCTGCTTGCCGAAGGTTTAAGCGACCCACGCGGTCTGGCGACTGACCGCTTTCAGAATGTTTATGTCGCCGAGTTTGGATCGGGTCGCATTCTAAAATTTCCAGGCGGTGACGCCAGCTATGAGGTGGTCAGTGAAAATCTGATTGAGCCCAGCGTGGTGGCCGTCGATGGTTTTGGTGAAGTCTATGTGGCTCAAAGTGAAACCAATGCCGTGCGCCGTCTCAGTGATGGCCAGGATTTTGGAAGCTACAGTGTGGCCCCGAGTGCGCTCGGTTTCGGTGTCGATGATATCCCTTTGGTCGGCGTTTATGATGATAACAGTCTGTCCTGGGGTTGGAATGCTGATGGTTCGCAAAAAGCTGAGATCACGCGTCCCGTGAATGTTTCCATCGATGGCACAGGCCGCGTCTACGGAGCCGCCGGTGGCGTCACGGACGGCAAGGTGATCCGTTATCATCAACGCAGGGCCGAGGGTACGCATGTGGTCGCCGAGGGCCTGGCTGGTCCCTTGGGAATTGCGGTTGATCTTGTTGGGAATATTTTTATCGCTGAACAGGGTGCAGGCCGGATCATCCTTGTGAACTATGAAGGCCGCCCCTTCTCATGGCTGACTGGAGTCGAAGATCCCCAGTACCTTGCCTTCACTCAATATTGAAAGTCGGGACGTCGAAACCGACTTTTTGGAATGTACGTAGGAATTCCAAAAGCCATCACCGCTATCAGCTATGAATGGATATTCCGATTATATTGGATCCAATCACGCGAGCAAAGCCCAAAGCTCCTTTGACATATAATTATTCTATTTGGAATAATTATTTTTAGAATAATAAGTCGATGAATAGCAAATTCTTCAATAGATTTGGTGAATTAGAGGCTCTTAGCCAGGAAATGGCCGAAAGTGGGTTTGTTGCTTTGATGGGATCCAGTTGGCAGAATACTTAGGTCAGCAAGGATAACGATTGGAGGCTTTAAGGAGATGAGAATAATACGAAAACGGCAAGTCGGTGTAGAGGGTACATCCTCTGCTGAGAACTTCTATTCCATGGCTGCATGACATCTCGCGAACCCAGCCGATTTCTTGCTCAGAGATTGCTTTGGCAAGAAAAGTCCATATTCATGAATTCATTGCGTAAAGGGCAAATTTTCACTTCATATCACCCTGCCTCATACCTTATTCTGTAATCACATACATGTCCGTATCCAATTCAAATGAAGATCTAAAAGTTCAGCGGCCCTGTCGAACTGCAATTCGTGACCTCCCCCATCGATAGTGAGAAGAGTCGCATCGGGGATCCAATCAGCAAGCTTTTGACTATTGAGTGGCGGAACGAAAGCATCAGCCGATCCCCGTATGATCAAAGTTGGCACTCGCACGATTCCTAGGGCCTTAAAGCGCAGAGCAGCTAACGACTGCTTCAGCACGTTTAGCATATTCGGCGCTTGGACCCTATCGAGTTCGGTTAACTGCTGCGCGAGCAGTAATCGTTGCTCCGCATTGAAAGTTTTTCCCAGGACAAGATCAGCCAGGTAACGATTTGCCTTCAAGGGCGCCGGCCGGGTCAAGGCGCTGCGAGCGATGAATGTGACAGCGGCAAGGGAAATGCGGGGAGTACGGGGAAATCCGGCGCTCGAATTGACAAGGGTTAGGCTCAAGCAACGTTCAGGAAACCGAAGACTGCACGACATGGCTACCATACCGCCTAAGGATACTCCGAAAATATGAACCTTCTTAAGAGCGAGAGAGTCGAGCAAGTCGATCAAGTCATTGACCATGTCATCTATTTTCAGCTGCCAGGTGCAAGGTTGCACTGATGAGCCGGCGCCGCGTAAATCAAAGGTGATCACGCGATAATGAGCCGCTAAGGCACGATCGAAGCCCAGCCAATGCTTGGATGTCCGACCGAGCCCATTGATGAGAACCAAAGCTGGGCCTGAGCCCTCGTCTCGGTAGGGGATCGTCTGTTGTTTCGCGATACGCATGGAAGTACCCTTAACTGGCAATGTGGTCGCTTTGAGGTCCTATCGCTTCATCACGCTTTGCCGAACAAGATCGCGTGAGTCGCTCAAGAAGACGAGCTATCAGCGTACTCGCCGCAGCTGGCAACACACGGGAACAGAAATCGAGGACATAGGCATCGGGTCCTACAAGGAGGCGAGCCTTATTTCGTATAATGCCTCGGATGATGGTCCTTGCAGCTTGTTCGGGAGTCGTCCGCGCGAGTCGTTCGAAAGTTTCGATCATCTCGCTCAGCTCCTGTCCTAGGGGATTATTAAAATGACGTCCGTTGCGCACGATGTTGGTCCGTACACCGCCTGGATGAATGACGGTTACCCCCACTTTGCTGCCTTTGAGTTCCACGCGCAATGCATCGGTATAGGCGCGGACGGCGAATTTGCTCGCGCAATAAGCTGCTTGCCCAGGCAACGCGACGAGTCCGAAAACGCTCGAGATGTTCACGATATGGCCCCTGTCACTGCGAAGGACTTGGGGGAGAAAAGCCGAGCAGCCATTGACGACGCCCCAAAAGTTAATTGAAAAAAGCCATTCGAAGTCTTTCCGTGCCATCGAACCGATATCCGAGCTGAGCGAAACACCGGCGTTATTGATTAAAATGTCGGCCGATCCCAAATGGATAAGCACTTCCTTGGCGAAGTCCTGAAACTCTTCGGGCTTGCTCACGTCGAGAGTGAATGCCAAAGCGCACGCGCCGCGTTCACGAACCAGTTTCGCAGTCGCCAGCAGATCGACCTTGTTGATGTCGCAGAGCCCGAGTTTAGCGCCATGGCTTGCGCATTCCAAAGCCAGTGCGCGACCGATGCCAGATCCAGCTCCGCTAATGATGACAACTCTACCTGAGAGGGGATGCATATTAATATCCTTCCGCTCGAGCGATATCTGAGGTCCTACGACTTGGGCTGAGCTCTTCAGTGACTAAATGATAGGCGCTCGTTTTAAAGAAGTGGGTCTTCAAACGAAGCTGAAAACTAAATCCAGGATAGAGAGTCGTGTTTTTGCCCCCATGAGTATGATACCAGCTCACGCAGTTGCCGTTCGTCCATACCGTCTTTTCGAAACGTCGCACGAGATCCTGATTGTAGTCTCGCTGAATCTCGGCTTTGACATCGACATATTTGAGGCGCTTTTTGGTGATTTTTTGAATCGCTTGAGCGATATAGCGAATTTGAGATTCGATCATAAATACGATCGAATTGTGACCGAGACCGGTGTTCGGACCCACTAAAATGAACAGATTGGGAAAGCCGCTCACAGTCGTGCCGAGATAGGCTTCTGCCCCATCCTTCCAGGTATGTCCCAGATCGATACCGTTCAGACCTGAGACGGGAAAGGGAGCCGAAGCTTCAGCAACTTGAAAGCCCGTCGCGCATATGATGGCGTCGAGCTTATGATTCTGACCGTCTTTGGTCCGAATTCCCTCGGCAGTAATACGTTCGATTCCTTCGCTGACGAGGTGAACGTTAGGTCGGTTGAACGTTGTGTAGAAGTCATTGGACAGGAGGATGCGTTTGCAACCCATCGTATACTGCGGCGTCAGCTTTTTCCTGGTTGCTTCGTCTTTGACTTCGCGGGCTAGAAGGGCCAAAGCGTCTTTTTCAGGAAAACGCATGAGAGAAGGCCTGAGGACACCGATGGCCCGCAACTCGAATTGCCAGTAGAGAAGCTTCCGGACCAAATACTGGTAGCCGGGGATGCGGGCCATTAGACTTCGATCCCTGCTGCTATAGGCCTTCTCGGCCTTAGGCATAATCCAGGCCGGGGTCCGTTGGAAAAGGCTGAGAGTGCCAACTTTTCCGGCGATGGCCGGAACGATTTGAATGCTGCTTGCGCCGGTCCCGATGATACCGACCCGAGCGTTCTCAAGCAGAAATTTATGATCCCAACGCGCCGAGTGAAAAAGGGTTCCACGGAAATTCTCCAGGCCAGGAATTTTTGGATAGGACGGCCGGCTGAGACCGCCTGAGCCGATGACCAGAAAGCGGCAGACGATCGGCTGCTTGTCTTTGATGTAGACGGTCCAGAGTCCGCTTTCTTGATCGAAGACGCTGCGCTCGACCCTGCTATTGAATTGGATATGAGGCAGCAGAGAGTATTTTCGCGCGCAGTGCTGGAGGTAGCTCAGAATTTCTTTTTGGGGTGAAAATTTCGAAGTCCAACTTGGGTTTGGCTCGAACGAAAAGGAGTATACGTGAGACGGCACATCGCAGGCAGCGCCCGGATAGGTATTATCGCGCCAAGTCCCACCAACGTCATCCGCCTGCTCTAGAATCGTAAAATCATTGCGACCAAATTTTTTAAGGGCAATAGCCATTCCCAAACCCGAGAAGCCACTGCCTATGATAAGCGTATGTTGATTGATAGATTTCATGTGCAGTTCCTTTCTTAGGTCGAGCTTATTTCAGAAGTTCAGCGAGCGCACTCGCTTGCAGCTGACGGTATCTTCCAGCCACTTGTTGGCTTCTGCCTGCGTAAGTGGGCCGACCGCTACCGCAAGCGGTCAGCATACTGTCAAGCAAGACGGGC
>JBGSRE010000977.1:0-2923 GCA_041737755.1 Oligoflexus sp. | reverse complement strand
AGCATGTACAATGTTCTTTATCTCATTTCAGCCATTGTTTTTACTGCCAGCATCGTCGCCTATAGCATCGCATGCATCGGTGTTTCCCAAGATATTAAATCTGGCAAAATCCGCGTTAAGCTGGAAACAGAATAGAACTGACAGCCTCAGAGCTGAGGCTGTCGTGATCAGGTTTATTTTTTTGGTACTTCGGCAGCCGGAGCAGTTACTGGAGTTGCGGCCGGTTGAACGACAGTTGCCGCTTCAGTCGCAGGTTCCGTGCTTGGCTTCTGACTTAGCCTGCTGGTTCACTTTATCCTTGGCCTTTCATGGCCATGTTCAAAAAATATCAGATCAGGCGTCCCACCAATGCCGTTTTGTTAGCATCAATGACTTCGACTTGAGCAACTTTGCCAACTAGATCGTGTTTTGAGGCAATTCTTATCAGTCTGAATTGTTCGGTTCGCGCATAGTAAACGTCCGGTTCTTTACGGCTCTTATAGTGCGAAAGCACTTCGCGAGTGCGACCTATTTCTCCGAGGTTCAGTTCAAGAGTGATGCGGTCCTGCAACTCGTTCAAAGCAGCCAGACGACGGGCTTGCTCGACATCGCTCACCTGCTCGCGGAAGCGGGCCGCGGCTGTGCCTTTGCGTGGGGAGTATTTAAAGGCGAAGATAAAGGAATAGCGAACGGCTTCCACAAGTTTGAGTGTGTCCTCAAACTGTTCCGCCGTTTCTCCGGGGAAGCCAACAATAAGATCCGTTGATAAAGCCATCTCCGGATCCACATCACGCAGCCAGCGGACTCGTTCCCAGTATTCGGCAACGGTGACTTTCCTTTTCATCCGCTCGAGAACTTCATCATTACCCGATTGAACCGGCAGATGAATATAACGCCCCATCTTCGGGTAGCTTCGAAACAGCTCGGCAATCGGCTGGGTAAAGTCGTGAGGATTGCTCGTAGTGAAACGCAGACGGTCCAGTCCCGGTAAGTTCACGATTTCTTCAAGGAGATCGACGAACGGCCCGCGTTCGCTATGGGGCAGCTTAAAATCTCGCACCAGATCATGACCGTAGCTATTCACATTCTGGCCAAGGAGAGTGATTTCGCGGGCGCCATCAGCAATGAGGGAAAGGGTTTCAGCGACGATCTCTGCCGATGAACGGGATATCTCCCGCCCTCGTGTAAAGGGAACGACGCAAAAGGTGCAGAAGTTGTCGCAGCCTTGAGCGATATTTACATACCGAGTAATTTCATGCTTGCCGGTGGTTGTCGGTTTCACCAGTGGGTGCAGATTCACTTCTTCAGGCGTTTCGTGATCGTGGCCACGATCCTTTTTAAAACCGAGTGCCGAAACGGTTTTGGCATTGGTTTCATGTTGCAGCAAAAGATTGGGGAGTTCCTGAATTTTGCCAGGTCCTAGAAGAATATCAATGTTACTGGCTTTTTCGAGCAGCTTTTCACCCTCAGCCTGGGCAACGCAGCCAGCGACTGCGATTTTCATCTTGGGATTGAGCTCAGCAATTTGCCGCAGAGCACCCAGGCGACTGAGAACTTTATGAGTCGCTTTCTCGCGAATATGACAAGTGTTCAACAGAACGAGATCGGCCTGCTCGACTTTATCGGTAGCTTCGTAGTTCTGAGCTTGAAGCATGCCCAGCATGGTTTCGCTGTCTGCCACATTCATTTGGCAACCCCAGGTTTCCACGAAAACCTTTTTCTTTATTTCTGTCGATATCGTCGGCTCGTTCTGCATGTCCATACCTCTTACTTGCGGTTTCTTTTGCGCGCGTCTTTCGCCGCTTTCCGCATTTTCTTTTGCTTATCTCGATCGACATTGCGAGGTGGGGCAGCCTTGCCTGGATCGCCACCGAACATCGACGCCATATCACCCATTCCACCGAGACCACCAGGAGTCTGGCCAGCCATCTGCGCTGCTTTACGCATATTATTCATTTGACCTAAGGCACCCATACCTGGAATTTTACCAAGCATACCGCCCATATTTTTACCGAGCATGCCCATCATTTTGCGCATCGCAGTGAAGCGCTTGTGCAACTCTTCAACTTCCTTTAAAGGACGGCCAGCGCCTTTGGCAATCCGGTTCATGCGACTGCGATCCAGATTGTTCAAACCGATTCTTTCATCTTTGGTCATCGAATCGATCATGGCTTTGACCTTGGTCAATTCCTTGTCATCGATATTTGCCCCTTTGGGGATCATGTCCTGAATCGGCATTTTTGCGATCAGATCCTTGAGCGAGCCCATTTTTTGGATCATCTCGATCTGTTTGTAAAAATCAATGTAGCTGAACTGCCCTTGGAGAAGTTTGAGCGCCTGGGCTTCCTGATCATCTTCCGCAACTTTTTGGAAGTCTTGCATCAATCCGACGATATCGCCCATACCGAGGATTCGGCTGGCTAAACCTTCCGGACGAAATTCTTCAAGACGATCCAGATCCTCGCCCATACCAAGAAATTTGATCGGTTTACCCGTCACTTCTTTGATGCTCAAGGCAGCGCCACCGCGGGCATCACCATCGAGTTTGGTCATGATCACGCCGCTGAGATTCAAGCGTTCGTCAAAAGACTTGGCTGTGGTCACAGCATCCTGGCCCATCATCGCATCGCAAACGAGCAAGACGTTATCGGGACGCGTCGCCTTTTGAATGTCGACCAGTTCCTGCATGAGAGTTTCATCGATCGTCAACCGACCCGCGGTATCGAACAGAATCACGTCGCAGCCGAGTTCGAAAGCTTTTTGTAGAGCTTCGCGGCAGATAGTTACGGGATCCGCACCCTCTTTGTGAAAGACGGGAACGCCCACTCTTTCACCGAGAACTTTTAATTGCTGGACGGCAGCCGGACGATAGATATCTGCTGCCACGAGCAAGGGTTTCTTCTTGAGAGTGGTCTGCAAATACCTCGCGAGCTTGCCGGTACTG
>JBGSRE010000976.1:0-2224 GCA_041737755.1 Oligoflexus sp. | reverse complement strand
ACCCTCAATCTGGGTTATCATAATCCTATGAACGCCAACCTGGGGGCGAACTTCCTGTATTGGGGCAGTCTGTGGAACTTTGAAATCGGCATCGGTTGGGTAGATGGGGATGCGAAAGCCACAGACGATAAAGACGAGGCCGTGAAGGATGACGACAAGGTCGCATTCGCAGCGGCTGGCGATGTCAACCTCAAGTATCGGTTTACAACGGGTGCCGTAGCTCCCTATCTGCAAGTGGGCCTGGGGGCTTCGACAGGGGCCTCGGTTGGTGATCAAACGGATGCTGATGCAAATCTAGGCGGTCCTTTTGCAGGAATCGGCCTGATGTTTGGTAAGCCAGCATTCTATGGTTACGTTGCCTATAATGTAACGAAAGCTGAAGATGGCCAATTTCAAGCAGGGATCGGTTTTGATATTTAGCTAGAAGCAACCCTTCCTGAACGAGTAGTATCGCTATGCGAATCGGCTATTTGGTGCCTGAATTCCCTGGTCAAACTCATGTATTCTTCTGGCGCGAAGTGATAGCTTTGCGGAAACTCGGGGTGGACCTCAAGTTGATTTCCACAAGCCGGCCTAAAACTTTGAGTCGGCATTCTTTTGCGGCCGAAGCTCAGGCTGAAACCCACTACATTTTCCCACCGTCATGGGTGGCATCAATAGTCTATCTTCTGAGCAGACCTCGACTTTTTTTCCGGATGCTTCGGTATCTCGCTCTAGTCAAAGGAACGACGGTTTACCAGCGTCTGAGGCTAGGTGGACTCATCCTCTGCGCCGCGGATCTTTTGCTCATGGCTCAGCGCGAAGCTATCACGCATGTGCATGGTCATAGCTGTGCGAGTGCCGCTCATCTTCTGGCACTGGCTAATCAGTTGAAGGATCTTCCCTATAGTCTGACATTGCATGGAGATTTGCATGTCTATGGTGCGGGCAACGAAGCCAAATTCGCCCAGGCAAAGTTTATTGCTTGTGTGACTTTTGCCCTCCAAAAGCAAGTCTTTGAGCAATGCTCCATCGATTGGCCAAGGCTGCCCGTCATCCGCATGGGCGTGGATGTGGACAGATTCAAACCAGACTTCCAAAAAAAATCGACTGAACAGCTTTTGACACTGATTACAGTTGCGCGATTGGCCGAATGCAAAGGTCATATCTATGCAATTCGCGCCCTGCGCCAAGCCAAAGACCAAGGACTGAAGGCCCGTTATATTATTGTGGGCGAAGGTGAACACCGCAGCGCCATCGAGCAGGAAATTCAATCTCTAAAGATGCAAGAGGAAGTGCAATTAGTGGGAACCAAGAATGAACTCGAAGTTCTGGAATATCTCCAGCAAGCAGATATTTTTGTTTTACCCAGTGCAGGATATGGTGAAGCCGCACCGGTATCAGTTATGGAGGCCATGGCCTGTCAATTGCCCGTGATTGCGACTATCATTGGGGGAACGCCAGAAATGATTCAATCCCAGGTCAACGGTATTCTCGTCAAACAGGAAGATGTCGATCACATGGCAGAATCCTTTCTGCTCCTGGGTCGGAATCCATCTCTTCGCTTGTCTTTGGCCGCTGAAGCCAGGAAAACTGCAGAGACTCAATTTTCCGCTGAGCATTTCGCTTTGGAACTTTACCGTGCCATCGCCAACAAAGGCCCATCATGAAACCTCTTCGCATTCTTATCCTGAGTGAGCAGAACAATCCCGACTGGATCAGCGTGCCTTTGGTTGGCTTTAGGCATAGCGAAGCCTTAGCCCGACTTCACCATGTGCATCTGGTGACGCATATTCGCAACAAACCAGCGCATGATAAAAAACAGAGTCCTTTTACTGATGTGACCTATATTGATTTGGGCTGGGTTGATAGGCTCTATAATTGGATGTTTCGGATTATATTTAAAGGCGATTTTGGTAGCCAAGCTCTGACTGCGATGCGTTTACCTTACTATATGATTTTTGAATGGCTGGCCTGGCAGCATTTGAAGCGTGTCGTCTATCAAAAGACCTATGATTGCGTTCTCAGAATAACGCCAGTTGCTCCTGTATTGCCAAGTCCCTGGGCGCGTTGGCTGGCGTCTTTGCAGGTGCCTTTCATTATCGGGCCCATCAATGGCGGCCTGCCTTTTCCAAAGGGATATGAGCAGGCGCAAAAACAAAAGGAATGACAAAGACCCACAAAAGGACTGCCGAAATCAAGGTGGTTACCACCAGCGAACCCGAGGCCTCCCATGCATTGCGAG
>JBGSRE010000915.1:0-3344 GCA_041737755.1 Oligoflexus sp. | reverse complement strand
TCGTTTCGTGGCAATGCCCCCTCTGGATTGCAGCATAACGTCAATCGACCCAGCACCCTCACCAACGATGTCTGCACCGACCCAGCAGCGCTGGCGACTTCCAAGCTCGTCTATCAGCAGTATCGCGGTCACATGGATCGGCTGGCTCTTAAACCCGCCTTGTATTTTGAAATTCACGGCCAGAATGAGCCTGGTCTGGAAGCAAATATCGAAGTTGCGACAGAAAGAGTCTCTGCGGCCGAAGCAGAACTGGTGCGCAAGATCATGAATGAAGAACTGCTCAAAGCAGGAATCGCGGGCATTACGATTGTTATCGAACCAGTCGACACGATTTTTTTCAATGCTGGCCAAACCAAACAGTGCGGATCGATCAATCACGTCACACCAGGTCCGGCTATTCATACTGAAAATCCGCGAATCCTACGGGAGGGCGATGCGGCTCAATTGAAAACCGCCAGTTTCTATCGTAGCGTCTTGAATCGCCTTGCCAGCGAAGTCTTTACTTCGGATCGCAAGCCTTTGCCAACGCCAACAGCAGCGATGCTGCTCGACCTTGATGCGATTCGCACAGGTCCTATGGGCGAGTAATGGCTTTGCATTTGCATAAGGAGTGAGGACCAAAGGAGGGTCCCCCTATGCAAATGAAGCCGGATTTTCTAGCAGCACACGCACTCTGGAGCAGCCTGCTCACACTGACTCTATCGTCGGCAGCCTGGGCTCAACAGCAGCCTTTGCCTGAGCCTATGGACGATAAATCCAGCCAGGAATCCCAAAGCGATCCCGCGCCAAAGCCAGTCGCTCAGGCTCGAGATGACTCTCAAATGAATAAAAAATTTGCCACTGCGGATCTGGAAGCCAAGAGTGGATCAAAAGTTTCGGGAGCAGTCATCTTTTCCCAAACTCCTCAAGGTATCCAGATCATGGCAAGCGTCAAAGGAGCCAAACCCGGTAAACACGGCTTCCACATCCATGAAAATGGGGACTGCAGCGCGCTCGATGCGTCTTCGGCTGGCGCTCATTACAATCCTACCAGCGCCAAGCATGCTGGAATCGAGTCTGCTCAACGCCATGTCGGTGATCTGGGCAATATAACAATCAAGAAAAATGGTACGGGAGTCCTGAAACGGACTATTTCCAAAGTTGAGGGCTTTAGCAATTGGCAAGAGATCACAGGCAAGAGCGTTGTTATGCATGCAAATACCGATGACTTGAAGTCACAGCCTTCAGGCAAAGCAGGTCCTAGAGTGGCTTGCGGTCTTATCCTGGCAGTTCCGGAGACAGCCAGCTGATCCTAAAAAAGCCAGGGTAAATATGCCAAGATTGGCTTGTTTGCCCTGACCTGCATGCTGTCGCCTTTCGACTTCACCTTCACACTTGGCTGGTCTTTTGCCGTTTCAATAAAACTCCCAACTCAATATACCCAGGGGAAAGAATTGAGGGTCAATCCAGACCCAATTTATTGGTTATTTTGCCCGGAATTAACGTAAAGCGAAGTTCACGAGCAGAATCCTCCTATCAGTTCTTACTTATCAATCCCAAACACACTTTTGCCTTACAGATTTACCTCATAGCAGTCGATAGACCTTCTGACTTTTAAAAAGTGATGTCTTGAGGAGAATTGCGAGTGATGCGGAAACTTATTGGCAGCTGGTTGTTGCTCAACTGTCTTTGGACAAGCCAGGCTTTGCTGGCAGATCCTGTCGCCCTCACCTCTGATATGAATGGGCTCGTGATCACTCATTCCATGAAATTTCTTGAAGATACCAAGCGGGAACTGGAAGCATCCGCCATCGTCAAGATGGATCCTGGCGCCTTTCAACCCAGTCCACAACAAAATCCGAATTTTGGTTTCACTCGATCGGCGTATTGGGCCCGCTTCCAATTACAAAATCCAGAAAGCACCAACAGGTCGGTTTTTCTCGAATACGGCTATGCTAACGCTGACTATATCGATTTCTATCAGGTAAATGACAGTGGGGAGCTTGTCTGGAAACGATCTGGTGATCAGATGACTCTTTCGACGCGAGACGTCCATTACCGATTGCCGGTTTTCACTGTGAATGTTCCACCCGGCACGCACACTTATTTTATGCGGATCGAAACCGAAGGTGTCGTGCAGTTTCCCTTGCGCCTTTGGTCAATAGAAAACTTTCATGGCAAAAGGGCTTCCGAATCGGCTTTCCTCGGCACGATCTATGGCTTTTTTCTGGTTATGGTCTTCTACAACCTCTTGCTGGGCATCAGTGTGCGCAGTCCGAGCTCGCTGCTTTATGTCGGCTTCATCCTGGCATCGGCTGGCAATTTTTTTGGCTATCAGGGTCTCTGGCTGGTCTTTGCGCCCGATGAAATTGCGCCATGGCTGGCCAACCAAGGCTTTATTATATGTTCCGGATTTATGGCAAGCTTTGCCTGTGCATTCACCTATTCTTTCCTCAATCTTCAGACCCACCCTCGGATTCTGCGTTGGTTGATCATAACCAGCGGCGTGATCGGCCTATTCGTGGTGGTATTGGCGCCTATCTCGTATAATCTTTCCGCGAAGATTTCCACCGCCAATGGCTTTGTCGCTGCTTTGGCCATCCTTGCAGCCTCGACGCTGGCCTGCTTCCGTGGCTTTCGTCCCGCCTACTTCTTCAGTGTCGCCTGGCTGCTTAGTTTGGCTGGAAATCTCGCCAACCCCTTGGCTTTGGCCGGTCTGATTCCGATCAATATCTTCACCCTCTGGGGACCATTCCTTGGCGTCGCGGCCGAAGTCGTGCTCATATCATTGGCCCTCGGTGACAAATTGCGTCTATCGCAGGAAGACTCCGAGCAAAAAATTCGGGAGCTCAACACCGACCTGGAACGCAAGGTGGAAGAGAAGACCCGGGATATCAAAGCCATCATGCAGAATATCAAACTGGGAATTTTCGCCATCGAATCGGCCAAGTTTTCCATTCATAAAGACTACTCGCAGCATTTGGAAGAAATCTTCCATCAAACCCGTTTGCAGAATAGGCCCGCTCTGCCTCTGCTCTTCCAGAACAGCTCACTCACCGAGGATGAAAAGCAGCAGGTCGAATCGACCCTTGAAGCCAGCCTTGGCGAGGATGAAATCGCCTTCTCAGCTAACGAGCATTGTCTGCCACGTGAAATTCGTCTTCAAAGTCAAAATCAGGATCAGATACTGGAGTTGGATTGGAGTCCCATGATCAATAGCGCCGGCCAGGTCGAGCGTATCCTCGTCACCTGTAAGGATGCCACAGAAATGCGCCGCTATCAGAAGGCAGCCGAAACCCAAGCGAAAGAGCTCAATTACATCGCTGAACTGATTAATTTCAGTCAGGAAAAGTTCAGTAAATTTT
>JBGSRE010000897.1:0-1901 GCA_041737755.1 Oligoflexus sp. | reverse complement strand
GCTAGAGCAGAGATGGATAACTTTGTGGCGCAGATCGTGGCAGACAATTTATAAGCTGGAAACATTAAACTGTTGCACCGCTGATGGCAAAAACCGACATCCGCAGCGCTGGCTTTTTACCCCATTTCCTTGCCTTTCCTCCAGCCAAACTTGGCAAAGATTGTGCATTGCTTTTCGGGACCATTGTTTGGCAGAAAAGCTTTCGTCAATCACACTGGCAAACCAATGATGCCTCTAGAGACAGGAAATACAATATGAGTAGAAAAAGTTCTGTACTTCGCCAGTTGGTCTTTTTTGAGCGCTATCGAAGGCGGAGTAGTGTTGATCGTCCTGATCGTCGTAAGCATGAACCCATCCCAAAACGAAATCCAGACCGTTCTCCAGAAACAATTCCACAACCGGTGGTTCCGCATCCAGGCAGTGATCCACAGCCCTCGCCTTATGCGGTTCCTGAACCGCTGCCGATTCCGATAACCCTCTTTGACAGTCAAACTTGCGAAAGGGATGGGTTGGAGATTCAGCGGCGTGGGATGAGAAGCCGGGGCTTTTTGAGCTCTCACTTTGAAATTCGTCGAGTCAGGCGGATTGTGCCCCTGAAAAGCGCGAAGCTTGGACTCAGGCTTAGAAATCTACAGTTTAAGAGAAAACTGAGTTTGGTTTGGAACTGAGAGGTCTTGTTTAGTTCGAGTGCTTGATTCGAACTAAACAAGCAGCGCAGCTATGTTCGAGCACACTTTTGATAATGAAAAGCGATACTCGGTGTGCTTTAAAGATCTACAATATTTTCGCAAGGAGAGTGTTTATGCTTTATTGGAGTGTAGTATTTTTGGTTTTGGCGCTCATTGCAGCTTTTTTTGGTTTTGGTGGGGTCGCAGGCACGGCAGCCTCAATCGCTAAAATCCTGTTCTTCGTGTTCCTCTTGGCTGTTGTTATTAGCTATGCAGTGAATGCTTTTGGTGGGCGAAGATCACGATAGTGGCAAGAGCGAGAGCTAAGGGGAGAATAGTCCAGCCCAAGACTTCCATCCCCCCATCAAGCTGCAAATATTCAGTCTACTCGTCGCTCCTATCTCCGCCCTGACCGCTGCACATCGAGCGGATCAGGACTGATGCAATTCGTTAGATGGTGTCATAGCTCGTAAAAATCAGGGCGAAGATGCTCAGACTTTTACATGACGTAAGACAAAGCCACGGAATAGTTAGTCTGATCCAGATCCACAGACCGATCAAGAATGCGCCGGTAGCGTAGTTCTGCGATCAAGTCCATGGAAGGCTGAACGCGATAGAATATGCCTGCACCGAAATCGGCACCCAGTTCACCTGAAACGTCAGCTAGGTTTCTGTCGTACTCAGAAAATTTATCGGTGATAGGGTCGGCATTGGGATCGCGTTCGACCGTATCAATTTGAAAGCGGTGAAGAGCAAGGCCGGCTAATACAAAGGGACGAAGACCGGTCGTGAAGTCAGGAAACATAAACTTACCGTTGCCTCCCAAAACCAGATCATTGACTTCGACCCGACGATCAGGGGCTGTGTTGAAGGAGTCATTCCAATAGTCGAGCGAGACTCCTAAAGAGAAATTGGGTGAGTTAAAGTAGTCGCCGAACACACCAAACGAAAAAACACTATTGTCAATAGTATTAACATTGGCTGATCCGACATTCACCCCAAATGACCAGGCTTTGGTTTCATGCATCACGTCGATACGCTTGTAATCGGTAGAAGCATTGCCTTGACTGAAGCCAAGCTGCGACAGAAGCAGGCAAGCTACACCGAACAGGCCAGACTTAGCATTCTTTTTCATAACAGATCTCCTCGAAAGAAAGATAAGAATCAGACAATAGCTCTTTGCACTCATCATGCCACTCCCTGGACCTCGTGCCTCGCGGACTTGTTGGCGGA
>JBGSRE010000862.1:0-2339 GCA_041737755.1 Oligoflexus sp. | reverse complement strand
CGACAGATGGCAGGACGAAAAGCATAGGTTTGACAGCGACCCTGGGCCGGTCGATCAGGATGAGACTCGTACTGGGGACAGAGGGCACCCTTTTGTTCCGACCAATTCCAAGTGCGATCTTCAGCATTTCCCTTTTGAAATAACTCATAAGCCAGGGGGAGCATTTCCGCCACAGTCGTCTCGATATTAGGGCTTTGACAACAAGCTCCACAGCCCGGTAAACAGCGAACTGAATGCGCTTGAGCAAAGCTCATAACCTCTTCATCAAGACTCTGAAAGAGACTTGTAAGATCAGCTATCATACTGATCAATCGTTGGCTTAGCATGGAATTGATTCGCTTCAATAAAGGTTTGAATGCGACCCATGCTACCATAGGCGGATTCATGGAATGATTTTTTATCAAGATTCTCTTGCGAGCAGCACAGACCTGATCAAATAAAGTCACACTGACATAGTATTAAAAATATAGCCCTGCCCTCACTCAAGTCCAAGACGAGAACCGTCCCTGCATTTTCTAGGGTCTGAACCATCACAGATTTGCTATCATGACCCACAAACACCTTCGTTCCAGTTACCCGTCACTCCTTAGCACGCTTGTGAGGATCGCATGATTCGACTTTGCTTGTGTCTCGTCTTCGTTTGGAGCTTTGCCGCCCAGGCCGTCTCGGAAAAAGATTACGAGCTCAAGATGAAGGATGAGGTCCTCCCCTTCTTCGCTACAGGAGAACAGGGTCAGCTCACGGCCTTCGATGGCAAAAAGCTTCATTATCACTACTTCCCCAATCCAAACGCCCATTCCAACGTGATTATCGTTACAGGATGGACCGAGGCCGCGCCCAAGTATGCAGAGCTTATCTATGACCTTCATCAAGCGGGCGTGGAAACCTTCATCATGGATTGGCGAGGCCAAGGTTTATCCGATCGCCTGATTGAGGATCGCCAGGTGACTTGGGTGTCGGACTATTGGGATTTCGTGAAGGACTTGCATCAGTTTGTTACAGAAGTGGTAAAACCTCGCGCTCGCCACCCTCTGATTGTTATGGGCCATTCGATGGGTGCGAATGTCATCACTCTTTATATGACCCAGCATCCGGAAGTTTTCGATCGGGCAGTCCTATCCTCCCCCATGTTGGATATGAAACTCGGCTCCATACCCATACCGATAGGCCGTGCTGTGAGCTGGCTCTATGACTTTGTCGGGCTTGGAGCGAGCATGGTTTGGGGACATACCTATTTCGACCCCTCCAAGGCCGAGAATTGGGTCTCCCACAGTCAATCGAGATGGAGGTTTTGGGTCCAATACAAAACCGATCATCCTGAATATGTGCTGAATGCTGCCTCTTTCCGCTGGGTGCTCGAGGGACTGCGGGCCACGGAATATATGAAGGCAAATGCCCATCTCATCCGCGTGCCACTGCTTATGCTGCAGGCCGGACGGGATCTCTACGTGGCGACGGGAGGTCAGGATAAAGTCTGCGAGAAGGCCTATTACTGCAAGAAGATCACGTATCCCTTTGCCAAGCATGAAATCTTGAACGAGGTCGACTTGATTCGACAGGATGCTCTGGACGAAATCGTCCGCTTTCTGCGGCGAGAACTCAAGGTGCCTGCGGAACTCCTGAACCGCAGCGCCGCTGCAGAATAAACTGATGGCACGTTAGGAGTTTCAATTGTGCGCCTGATGAACTTGCGTTATGGGATTTTGATCCTCTTATTTCTGACTACTTGGTCGGTCCGCGGCACGGCCCAAACCATCGTTCAGGGCCGTCTTGATCTCTCCGGGTGGCAACCAACTCACGGCGAAAGACTCTGGCTCACAGGAGCCTGGCATTTTTATCCCGATGAAATACGCCGTCCGCTGGAAGTCCTGAACGATTTCAAAGAAGGCAGAAGTCCAGGCCTGAATAAGGTTCCAGGTTCATTCGCGGACCAGGCCGACAGCACCCAGGACGATCGATCCCTGCTGAGTCGCGGCACCTATGTGCTCGAGGTCACAGGTCTCGATCCCAAAACGGCCCTACGTATCGCCGAGTTCCAAGCTTATACCGCGGCGCGAATCTACTGGTTCGCCGAAAATATCGTCCAGGAGCCGAAGCCTTTTCTAGTTTCCGGGCTCATTGGTGACGACAGAGACTCGACCAAGCCCGATCTTCAGTTTCGCCATAGCAAGAATAACCTGCGGAGCAAGGACGCTGAACTCAAACATTTCCTGGTCATCCAGATTGCCAACTATCATCACTATTGGGGTGGGCTCTGGATACCGCCAGTGCTCGGAGAAGCCAAGGCCGTCGAGCGAACAGATGAGGCTATGGAAGGCAAAAATCTGATCATCCTTGGT
>JBGSRE010000830.1:0-7500 GCA_041737755.1 Oligoflexus sp. | reverse complement strand
CCAAAGCATCGATCGCATTGTCGATCAGGATCAGCAGGACCTGAATAATTTGACCCTGATGGCCTTCCTAAGGATTAGGACATAGATTCGGTATTTGTGATTCGGTGGTATTGGCTTTGCAAGCTTTGCGGCATTTCAATCCAATCAAATAGCGGTTTTTTGTCGAGTGCAGCAAACACGGCCCGACCCAGGTCGGCAAAGCTTCTCGGTTCGCCCGTACCCAGATTGTAAATACCGGAATGGATTTTTCGGTGATGCTCCCAAACATGCAGCATGACCTTGACCACATCCTTCACATAAACGAAATCACGCTGCTGCTCGCCATGTCCGATGTCTGGCCGATAGGATTTGAAGAGTCGTAACCGACCTTGATCGCGAACCTGTGGAAAGGCGTGATAGACGACACTCGCCTGGGGGCCCTTGTGATATTCCTGGGGGCCGTAGACATTAAAATATTTAAACCCATACCAAAAAGGCGGCGTAATTTTTTGTTTGATAGCCCAAGCATCGAAGAGCTGCTTGCTCCATCCGTATTTGTTGATCGGCCTTAGCTTGGGAATAAGTTCATGGTCATCGAGAAATTGCTTTTCTTCGGCACCGTAAGTTGCAGCGGACGACGCATAGAGAAAAGGAATATCCCGGTGTGCACAGTAATCCCACAGACGCTTGCTGAAGAGGACATTGTTATTCATGAGGTAGTCAGCATCGCGTTCGGTCGTGCTGGAACAAGCGCCAAGGTGAAAAACCGCATCAAAAACTGGATGGCCGGATTCATCTAGCCAATCGAAGAGCTTATCTTTAGGGATAACGTAGTCAATACGACGTTTGGCTAGATTTTGCCATTTATCGCCTAAACCCAGATGATCGGCGACAACGATGTTATGGATGCCCTTTTCATTAAGTGCCCAAATCAGAGCGCTGCCAATGAAGCCGGCACCGCCGGTAATCAGTATCATCCTCTGAAACCCTTTCCTGCGAAGCCATTCCCGGCTTATCGACCAACAATTATATGCTTAAACGATCTAGTATATACCTGGCCTGGATAGAAATCGAAACTCTTTCGGACTTGAGTCAGAACCAGAATAAACTCCCGCCATCAGCAAAGCCTCCTCACATGATTGCGAGTTCATAAACAAAAGCAACCCGCCTTGGCTGAAGTGAATGGCGATCCTATTGATTTAGCTTTGCAGTAGAGATTCCTTGGCGAAGAAAAACGTAATCCTTCGCTTGATAAAAAACGCGGCATCCTCTTTCGAGCTGCCGCGTTCATTTCAAATATCACGAGGAGCCGTGGTTATTTTTTAAAATGTCTAACCCACTTGGTCACTTCGTCGATTTCTGCATCACTCAACGCTGCGCCCCAAGGAGCCATTGTAGCGCTCAAACCGACGGAGGCTCCGCCTTCTTTGATGACTTTGTGGATATGCGCATCGTCCACCGATGCTTGCCACTTGGCATCTGTGAAATTACGAGGTTTAGGATTGAGCGCGGCTACGCTCGGACCGGCAGCGGCTCCGTCGGCACCATGACATGCTGCGCAGAATTGCTCGTACTTTTCTTGTCCTACTCCCCCACTAGCCCCAGTGGCTACGACTTTTGGCGCAGGTATTGTCCCATCAGGATTGAGTTTTTCGATGACCTGATTGGCATTGGTTTCTTCCTGTTTGAAGCGCTCTCGAACCGGCATCGGATTGTGCTGATCCGTGCAAGATTTACAGGCGCTCAAAACCATCCCGAAGGTGAGGGATGAGAGAACCAAGAGGGTGCGTCTAATCTTCATGCTTTCTCCGTTTGATGCAGTCCAGGGAGCCATATATAGCATATACAACCGGGGCACTAAAGAAAAATACGATCCAAAAATAAGAGTTTGCTAGCCATTTTCAAGCTCTTTGGTCGGTGCCTACCATTTCCAACTGAGTCGTATTTGAGCGATTGACGTGGAACGCCCCCGACGGTCCGGATCAGGCGCAAAGTGATAGAGTTCATAGAGCCTGTCATAGTTGATAGTAAAGGATTCCACGAAGAGGCTCCAGCCTTGCTCATCCATGCGTCCCAGGCCCCAGGTGAATTCCCGGACTTGCATCTGCTGCTTTTCTTCAGGGGTATCCAGACAGCTGCCCGTAAGGTCCAAACGTGAGCATGACAGCACCGAGGCCTCTGATCCGAGATCGACATCAAGCCTTTGCCAGTGGAAACCCAGCACATACTCAGCAAGGATTAAATAGGAGCCACTGATAGCCAAAGTACGACGTTCCAGTTGACTTCGCTGACCCCGGTTTTCGGCGAGGATCTCGGTCGGATCAAAGGGTCCTTCATCATTTCGGACCTTTCGAATACCGGAAATAGTCTTAGGTCCGGTAATGAGATTGCGCTGCAGGCCGAGAGCGAGGCGTAAACCCCTGGCTTTGGCAAGCTGTCCATTCAGAATCACCGACAAGGCCTGGCGTTCTGTTTTAAAACCGGATCGGGCTAGGGATCGTTCGGATGACTCGAGCCAATAGAATTGCCGTTCTTCCATGCTATCGGCGTCGAAAGACCATGCAGCCTGCCACTCCAGGGCTGGGATGATTTCGCGCCGACCCATCAGCCCGAGATAAGGCTTGTTATCTCTTTCTTTAAATCGTTCCCCTTCACCTAATCCTGCAATCAGGCTTAAAAAGTTTGGTCGCCCTTCCAGAGTGATCGAGCTCAGACGGAGGACACTTTGATTCCAGCCGCTATCTTGCAATGCCTGCGAGAAACTTAAACCACTGGCATCGGGAATGAGGGTGGCTGCAGTCCAGTCTTCCAGACTGATTTCGAGCGAAGGGCTGAGACGCCAGCGCAAAGCGTAATGATTAAACCAGGTCTTTCGCGGAGGGAGTCTCTGGCCAAGGATTCCGTAAGTATCAATCCAAGTCGGTTTATCAACCTGGCCTGGATCCCAGCTGAGAAGGAGGCTGAGCCGTTCACTCCATTGAGAGCGCAAACTGATATTGAGATGAGTAAATCGCGGGCACTCTGTGCCCTCATCTGGCTTTTGCTGGCGACAAACGAGGTCGGCATCGATGGCAATTTTAAAAGGCGATTCTTGCTCTTGAGCGTGCGCTTCTGAAGTGGCAAAGCAGCCCAACGCAAGCGTCAGGATTCCGACATAGAGTGAGATCAATTTTTGACTCCCCGTCACGCGATTGACTCCTTTCGTCAGCGGAATGACACCCGACTTTGGGTGCTTTTACAAATTAGATCTATTCTTCCATATATTTCATTTCAACGCTGGGAAAGGTATGTAAGCCTCGACATCTTTCCAAGTTTTAACGGATTTTAACAGAATATTCTCAAGCTCTGCCCCTGTCGTAGTCTTGGCACGTCTCTTGAAACCTTACTTCTGGCCCAACAGGAGTATTTATGGCGGAAGAAGGCAAAAAAGACGAGAAAGAAAAAAAGGAAGGCGAGGCCGTTCCCGAGGAAAATCCCGAGGTCGAGGGTAAGAAGCGCAAAAAAAAGCTGATGATCTTTGCCATTCTAGGCGCTTTGCTCGTTGGTGGTGGGGGAGCGGGAGCATTTATGTTCCTAAGTGGCGGCAAAAAAGCGAAGACCGAAGGCGAGCAAGAAATAACTGCCAAGAGCCATGAGACTAAAGACGAAGAGCATGCAGGTGAAAAGAAAGAAGAAGGCAAAAAAGACGACGCTGCTGAGAAAAAGGCTGATGCAAAAGCCGGAGATAAAAAAGGCGAAGAGCATGCTGGCGGAGAAGGCCAAGCTGGGGAAGGCGATAAGAAAACCGAAGGTGGCACGGCCGAAAGGAAAGATGCAAAAGTTCAATTAGACATCGACTTTGGTGATACTTTTAAGATGACGACCTTCAATATAAATCTTGGCAATGCCCTGGAAAATCGCTACGTGAGAATGGAAATTTCCTTAGAATATAAGGGTGGCGATGCCACTAAACAGGAAATTGAAAAGCGCATGCCACAGCTCCGCGACGCTATCATCGGCATTTTGCAAAGAAAAACTCGTGAATTTCTTCTGGCACCGGATGGCAAGGAAGCGCTTCGCAAGGAAATACTGACCCGCATCAATCGCTACATGAAGACTAAGATCGAATCGGTCTATATCACGGACATGCTGATCGAATAATGAGGAGTTCTTGATGAGCCAGGTACTGTCGCAAAGCGAAGTCGATGCTCTTCTGTCCGCAGTTTCGGACAATCGAGTCGACTCTGATGACGACGGCGGCCCCGAAGGCCTGCAGAGTGGTGTCGTGCAGTACGATCTTGCCAATCAGGACCGGATCATCCGCGGGCGTATGCCCACTCTCGATATCATTCATGACCGGTTTATTCGGCTCTTTCGGGTGACTCTTTCCAATTCATTGCGCAAGATGGCGAACCTGAGTGTGAACTCGACGGGACCTCTAAAGTTCTCAGAATTTATGAACTCACTGCCTTTGCCTTCCTGTTTGAACATACTTCGCCTCGATCCCCTGCGTGGCGCTGCGGTGATGGTGATTGAATCCAAGCTTCTCTATGCTTTAGTGGATAGTTTTTTTGGTGGCAATGATGTGCCTTACACCAAAATCGAGGGTAAAGATTTTACTCAAATCGAAATCAAGATCGCTCGTCGCGTCGTTCTTTCGGCGATTGATGATCTAGAAAAAGCCTGGGAGCCGGTATACCCGCTAAAAATTGGTTACAGTCGAACCGAAATTAACCCCCAGTTCGTAGCGGTTGTGCCGCCATCGGATGTGGTTATCGCAACTACTTTTGATGTTGAGCTGGAGAAGGTTTCAGGAACTATTAAGATTGTGATTCCTTACTCCACGTTGGAGCCGATTAAATCGAAACTATCGGTTGGCTTCCAAAGTGAGCAGCTCGAAGTTGACTTTATTTGGATCAACCGAGTGAAAGAACAGATCATGCAAACCACGGCCAATATCGTGGTTAAGCTGGGCGAAGCCAATATCCAGGTCCGCGATCTCATGAACCTGGAGGTGGGCGACATTATCCAGTTGGATACTGATGCCACAATGCCCTTGAGCGTGATGGTGGAAGGCATCCCGAAATTTAAAGGAATTCCTGGTCTTCTGCGCGGCAATCGCGCAATTCGAATTACCGAATCCATGTTTGAAAGCTGAGGAGAAATATTATGGCAGATGATCTGAATGCGGAAGACTTTGGCCTTGGTGGTGAATTGGATGATGCCCTAGCCGCAGCGGCAGGCGGAGATGACGGCGGTAAAGGCGGTGGCGATAAGGATGAAAATATCGTCATGACGCCCGAAGACTCTCGTCTGGCGCGCACCGACTTTTCCAAGCTGAAAATGATCCTTGATGTGCCCCTGAAGGTTTCGGTCGAATTGGGTCGCACCAAAATGCTGGTGAACGATCTCCTCCAGTTGGGTCAAGGATCGGTCATTGAATTGGAGAAGATCGCTGGTGAGCCGATGGAGATTCTCATCAACGACAAACTCGTGGCCATGGGTGAAGTGGTCGTTGTTAACGAAAAATTCGGTGTGCGATTGACCGATGTGGTCTCCCAGTTTGGTTTGGGAGATATGGGTCAGACCAGTTGATACTCAGGACACTATCAAGCAGAGAGGATATGTGCATGCTGCGCCTGATTTTTTTCACAGTTCTTTTTCAGGCTTCCCGCTTGCTGGCTCAGGAAACGCCAGCAAGTCCCAATCTTATGACCATCGGTCCAATCGATGGCGAGTCGGACCAAAAATCTTCGATCATTACCATTCGCTATGACGCCAAACCCGGCTTTGCCAAACCCAAAGTGGAAGCCATGGGTAGTTTTCTTCAGGTGCTGCTGCCCAATACCATCGTGTCCAAGCCGGGACAATTTGTTGAGGCCAATAGCCCCTATATTCGCAAGTTTGCCGTCTTTCAGATCGATGAGCAGACAGCAGGTTTGCGGCTGTTCGTGACGAAAGAGGCAAGCCACCTGCTGGGTGCCGTGACCACCGATATCCTAGAGAATCGGGTCGTTGTCGTGCTGGATCATGTTGAAGCGGAAAAGCAATTGCTGGCCCACTTCGATGGTGTGCCAGTGGCAGGTGGGCCCACCGCGGAAGATGTGATTAAGAAAACAGAAGTGAGAAGTGACATTCCCGATCCAGTAATGAGTTATGAAGTCGTCAAAGAGCCTTCTGGCAAAGTCGTAAAAGAGCCTGCTGGCAAAGCCGCAGCCGCTACTGATATTGCTCCGGCCTGGAGTCATGGATTGCAAGACAAGCTGGTGATGGTGACCATCTTTATTGCCTTTATGCTCGTCCTGCTCATTGGCATGAAAACCTGGCGTCGTTTGATGGTTAAGAAGTGGCCCGGGGCTCCGGTCGAGGACTATAGCCTCAAGACTTTAGCCACTCATTCGGTAGGACCCAAGCAAAAGCTGACAGTCATCCAAGTCGGCAATGAACAGATTCTCCTTGGAGTATCACCGGATAGCATCAATTTTTTGACTTCACTGAAAAAGCCCCAAGAGGCTCAGAAATTGTCTTTGGACCCAGCGATATATCAGAAGCAAGCGATACTGCCCAAGAACGATGGGCCTGTCAAACGGCCTAAAGTTCTCGAGGAACTGAATCAGCAAAAATCTGCCGTCCGGCCAAGGTCAGCTACGCGTGAAGATCTGCCAGAACCAGGCAGTGCCATTTCCTATGGAATCGGCGATCAGGGTATCAAGAATATGAAAACCTCGGCGCCTACGCGACGAGTTGAAGAATCGAGTAGTGTTGATGATGTGACCCGGATGATTCGTAAAAAGCTTCGCGATCTGCCCAAGATCTAAGACAGGGATAAATATGCAGTTGCCGCCAAAAAAATGCGACTTTCAGGGGCTCATGCTGCGGAGCATATGCTGGCTCGGCCTTTTGCTTTGGGGAAGCCAGGCCTTGGCGGAAACAAAGATTCCAGGACTTAATGTCAATATCTACGAAGTGGATGATCCAGAAGCCTTTGTGCCTGCGCTCAAAATCATTGCCTTGCTCACCATACTCGGGGTGGCACCTGCCATCCTTTTGATGATGACATCCTTCACCCGAATTGTGATCGTCCTTAGTTTCGTTCGCCAAGCCTTGGGTACCCAGACTATGCCACCCAACCAGGTGATACTCGGACTGTCACTTTTCTTGACTTTTTTTTTACAATGGGTCCCGTCAGTGATGTGATTCAAGAGCGAGCTCTGACGCCTTATCTGGAGAAAGCCATCTCGCAAGAGCAGGCTCTTGAAGAGACGATAGCACCCTTGCGGACGTTTATGCTGCGTGAGGTAAAGGAGTCGGATTTGCAGGCTTTCTTTAATATCGCTAAGCTGCCAAAACCAAAGAGCATGGACGATGTCCCGATGCGAGTTCTCATTCCATCATTCATCGTTTCGGAATTGAAGACGGCCTTTCAGATCGGATTTCTTATCTACATTCCCTTCCTGGTCATCGATATGGTTGTTTCTTCGATTCTGATGGGTATGGGTATGATGATGCTGCCGCCAACGGTCGTTTCTTTGCCATTTAAAT
>JBGSRE010000803.1:0-1743 GCA_041737755.1 Oligoflexus sp. | reverse complement strand
ACAGCCTATAACCCTAACTCTTACCGCGGGGTGGAGAAGCTTGGTATCTCGTCGGGCTCATAACCCGAAGGCCGCAGGTTCAAATCCTGCCCCCGCTACCAAAAAGATTAGACGCTCGGATCGAAAGATCCGGGCGTTTTTGATTTGCAGTGGGCGATTAAAATATAGTGTGGAGCCAGAACCTCTTTCGTACCTAGAACTTCAACTTGGTCCAGCTTGAAGTTCCCTGCGAGTTTGGATTTTGCGAATTTCTCTTCCAAACTTGCCTTAAGAGTTCTCGCCTCACTCTCTTTAATCTCCCGGTGCTTGATCTCTGTAATAATAACATGATGATTTTTTGGGGAGTGTCTCACGCAATCAATTTCGACATGCTGCCCCTCCCAATAGCGTGCACCATCGGGAAATTGATTGCGATAGCACTCTTCCAAAACTTGGGCTGCATGATCGTGGATAATTTTTTGTTTTTGGTCCTGATCGTACAAATGCCACCTGGAACGATGCGGCGAATAGCTGCCATACCAGAACGTAAGAGCGAAATCTGCAATGGAATAGAGAGTGCGTTTACTGCTTCGAACGCTTTCACCAAAAGGCAGAGATCGTTTTATGAGTGATGCGTGCATGAGTAGCTGCAATGGCTTGGAAAGGGCGGTCTGTTCTATGCCCATCCTTGAAGCAATTTCAGATGATTTGTTTGCTCCCCGCCCGATGCATTCGAAAATGGACTTTGCCTGCATGCCGTTCACATCCTCGTCGCGGAGCAGACGATCAGGTTCAGATTCCAATAGAGCAGATTTACCGAAAAAAAGTCTATCTGCTATTTGTGAGACTCCATCATCTTTATTGATATAAGACCAATAGCGTGGAACTCCACCTACCATCGAAAATTTATCGAAATTTTCAGGTAATAAAGGGTCCAAGCCTATTGCTTCGCAAAAGAAGCGATATCCCATTGGCGATATGTGCAAAATTAGGTCTGCTCTTTCATAGAGTGGAGCGCTGGAATTTAGAAAGATGCTGTTCATCATTGTTTGCGATGATCCGAGCAGTACGAGTCTCACATGAGGCGGCCTATCGTGATCCATCCATTTCTGCAATCGGGAAGGAAGCGAGGGTTGTGACTTAACGAGGTAGGGAAACTCATCTATGGCAATCACACACTCTTGCTTAATGAGAGAAAGAATGGGGAAGAATTCCTTCCAGCTTTCAGCACGCAATCCCTGAGGAAGAATGCTCGAAAGATCATCCATAAGTTGGGAAATTTGAATGGGTTCGGCTCCCTCAATGGCTTGGCTGTAGTGCAAATTACAGGTCTTGCCCCAGCGTTCAATGAGGGTCGTTTTGCCCACCCGCCGTCTTCCAAAGATCACAATCAGGCCTGCAGTGGTCTGAGCTAATTGGCCTAACTCATCTATTCTATTAACAAAAATTGACATACCACCTCCCTGTCAGAGGATATTATATCCCAGAGATATAATGTCTGTCAGGTATAATAATAGTAAGGTGTCAGGAAAAATCCCCATTAGCTGCGAATATTTCCAGTCTCGTCTTTCTTATATGCACTGGGCCCCAACACATCCGTAATAAATATTTGCAATCCTTACGTTAGTCAGGCTTTGGCAAATCGCCGTAAGCCACCAGATCCTATGCCTATTTTACTGACTTGGTATCTCGTCGGGCTCATAACCCGAAGGCCGCAGGTTCAAATCCTGCCCCCGCTACCAAAAAGATTAGACGCTCGGATCG
>JBGSRE010000795.1:0-2798 GCA_041737755.1 Oligoflexus sp. | reverse complement strand
AGGGGGCCACGGTCGGGATAATGCCCAAGCGAAAATCCCCCTGGATGAGTCCAGACTCTTCTCGCACAATTTCCTGAAGCCGATCGGCTTCACGGAGAATGGTTCGTGCCTGTTCTACCACCCGGGCTCCAATCGAGGTCAGTATCACCGGCTGCTTCGAACGATCGAAGATAATGACCCCGATCATCTCTTCCAATTTTTGTATCTGCATGCTGAGAGTGGGTTGGGTCACGTGACATTTGCGTGCTGCTAACCCAAAACTCCCATGATTGGCCACGGCTACGATGTAACTCAACTGGGTCAGGGTCATGTCTTAAGAACTCCGGATTAGGCTTCTTTACGCATCCTGTCTTCGAAGGCGGACAGAGCGACTTTGGCTCCATCGCCCATGGCTATCACGATCTGCTTGTAAGGTACAGTCGTCACATCGCCCGCTGCATAGATGCCAGGCATCGAGGTTCGACCCTTTTCATCCACGACGATTTCACCGAAACGATTGACTGTGATCAGGTCCTTGACGAAACCACTGTTAGGTGACAATCCGATCTGGACAAAGATACCATCCAGGTCCAGCTGCTGAGCACTTCCCGTCTGACGATCTTCATATTTCAGCCCTACAACCCTCTCGCCGTTACCCATAACGGCCGTGGTTTTGGCTTGGAGGACGACATTCACGTTTGGCAAAGAATACAGCTTGTCAATCAGCACCTGGTCAGCTTTGAGTTTGTCCAGATATTCGAAAAGAGTAACCTCGGCACAGATGCCCGCTAGGTCGATCGCCGCTTCCACTCCGGAGTTGCCACCACCAACCACAGCGACCTTCTTGGCTTTATAGTAGGGACCATCACAGTGCGGGCAAAAGGCCACACCACGACCGATATATTCTTTTTCACCGGGGATCCCCAATTCCCGCCACTTGGCACCGGTAGCGATAATCAGAGCATCGGTGCTTAATCGTTCGCCACTGCTGAAGATAATTTCCCGCGTTGTGCCAGGGATGATGGTTTCGACTCGGCGGTGCTCCAAGACTTTGATGCCATAAGCTTGCATATGTTTTTCAAGATTAGCGCTGAGCAGAGGTCCTTCCGTCTTCACCACTGAAATTAGATTTTCAATATCTTTCGTCTCTTGGACCTGACCACCGATTTTTTCAGCGATCACGATGGTTTTTAAGCCTTTTCGTGCACTGTAAACGGCGGCCGAAACTCCGGCAGGTCCGCCGCCAACGACAGCGACATCGAAGTGACCCAGGAAGGCATTTTCAGCCGAGACCTTTTTGCTGCCGAGTTCCTCTTCCAGTTTTGTGATCAGCTCGGCAAGATTAGAGCGACCCGAGTGGATCAACTTATCGCCGACAAACACGCTAGGAACGCCTTGGATTTTAAGTTCGGCGAGATCTTCCGGTACCATTCCACCATCGATCATCTCGTGGCTAAAGTCACCGTGAGCCAGACTGATTTGATTGAGGGCCTGCACAACATCCGGACAGTTTTCGCAGCTCAGACTGATGTAAGTCCGCACATGCGTCTTGGCAGGCAGACCTTGAATGCGCTGTACCAGACCTTCATCGGGAAGCTTGCCTTTGCCGGCACTGTTGAGGACGGCCAGAACCAAGGAGGTAAATTCATGGCCGCCTGGGATGCCGCGGAAACTGACACCTGTAAAGACGCCGTTTTTGAGCAACTTGAATCGAGGCGACGTCGAAGTCTCGTCATTGAGAGTGACGGAGAGTTTCGGGCTGGTGGCTGCCAAATCTCGCAAAAATTCCAAAAGTTCATCCTGCTGGGCATGACCGCTTTGATCCACCGAAAAATCGATGGAATACTTTAAGTCCAGAAACACAGCTTGAAGCTGTTCTTTGAGATTTGTATCGAGCATGGCACCTGACTCCTTTTTTTCTCAATGAGCTGGGGGTCAAAGCCCCCAATTTTCCTGACCCTTAGATCTTGCCGACCAGATCCAAACCTGGTTTCAAGGTTTTTTCGCCTGGACGCCATTTGGCTGGACAGACTTCACCGTTGTTAGCGGCGACGAATTGAGCCGCTTGAACCTTACGAACCAATTCATCAGCGTTCCGCCCGATCCCGTTATCGTTGATTTCTGCCAGTTTGATCAGACCTTCTGGGTTGATCAAGAACGTTCCGCGGTAAGCAAGACCTTCCTCCTCAATATGCACGCCGAAGGCGCGAGAGAGGGTAGCAGTGGGGTCGGCCAGCATCGGGAATTTGATTTTTTTGATCGTGTCCGAGGTGTCATGCCAAGCCTTGTGAACGAAGTGAGTGTCGGTACTTACCGAATAAATTTCCACGCCCATTTCTTTCAGTTCTTCATGCTTGTCAGCCATGTCGCCTAATTCGGTGGGACAGACAAAGGTAAAGTCAGCAGGATAGAAGAACAAGACGGACCACTTGCCCTTCAAGCTGTCCTGAGTGACAGTTACGAATTTATCCTGATGATAGGCCTGAACTTTAAAGTCGATGATTTTGCTGTTGATGATCGTTGTAGCCATGGAATTCTCCTTTTAGGTTTTGGTTCTTTGGCGGGGAGCTCATCACTAGCTTCCCCTACCCAAGATAAACAGAGTATCGGAGCTTTCTCGATATAAGTAAAATCTAATATATTTATATTGAGATAGAGATTATCTATGACAGGATGGGTGGATATAAGTCAATATATTCAAGCATTTAAACCCGGAAATACCCGGTAAAGTATGTCATTTTGTCTTGATAATGTGAGGTTCAGATCCTCTCCCCGGACTAGGGCGACGTGCTGCATGATGGTAAGGGCAAGGCGAGGAT
>JBGSRE010000770.1:0-6805 GCA_041737755.1 Oligoflexus sp. | reverse complement strand
ATTCAAGACATGCACAATACGCCGGATCCTTCGCAGCCAACACTTTCTCTCATGGATAACACTACGATTCTGATAAGTTCAGAATTTGTCCGTACTCCTGGATTTAATGCAGGAGCAGGCACCGATCATTGGCCGTCTGCTTCGGCGATCCTCATGGGCAGAGGCGTTCAGGATAACACAGTGATTGGCCGAACAGATGATCAGGCAATGGCTTTAGGTTGGCTGAATGGGCAAGCCATGGTCCGCAATGCAGAAACGCAAATGACTCCTGAACTTCTGGTGGCCACAGTCCTGGAAAATATGGGCTTTTCCCAGACTGCCGCGCAAATCAGTGGAGGACGCATCCGTGATCTCTTCACTTAAACGGATAGGACTTTTCTGCCTCTTGCTTATAGCCTGCGTTGCTAGTGCCGAGCCGCGGGCCGAGCTCAGAACTCTTCGCTATCTCTCGCACATACTACGCGATCAACCGCCGTCTCCAACAGAAGCGAAGGCTGTCTATAGCGGTGAAAAAACTTTGGAACAGCAGCGCGATGAATGGCTAACCAGTCCAGAGCACAAGGCACGCGTGGCTCGCTTTTTTTCCGACATGCTAGGCGCTCCCAACTTTTTCTCTGTAAATGAAGACGCCTATTTTCTGGAGCAGAATACCGATGGTGTTTGGTATAGCAAAGCCAAAGGCGAATGCTCGTCATCTAGCGCAGTGAATCAAACAGCTTGGTGGACAATCGGTGCCAACGAGACAATCGCCATTTGCCCTAACATTGTCAGCACACAGATGTCGGTGACCGTAAACAGCAGCTACTTTGGCTGCAATTGGGTGGATGGTTTCCTTAAACCGGGCTGTGGCTGCGGTCCGGAACAAATTCTGTGCACGCCTAAAACCATGCGGAGCGACTTAGCTCAAGATCTTGCACGCGAATTTCAGGATCGAGCGGTTTATGTATACGAAGCTCAACTGAGCTGGAATGATCTTTTCTCCCGTCCAGCAGTTTATGGAAATCGGGCGATGGCACAATTCTATCTCTTGAATCAATACGTATACCCCTGGCAGATGGCTCCCCCTGCCGACGAATTGGTAAAACTCAGGCAAATCCCTTTGCAGGAAAAGATTTGGTTCGATACTGCGCAAGTTGGGGCGCAAAGAGCGGGTGTGGTGACTTCACCTGCATTTATGCGGCGCTATAATAATGGACGATCACGGGTCCGAGCGTTAACCGATGCCCTTTTATGCCATGATGTGGATGGTAGCCTCAACAGCAGTGGAATCAGCCAATTGGTGAATCCTGATGTCAACCCACTGGGAAAATCAATTGTTTCTCGTCCCGAGTGTGCCACTTGCCACTTCGGAATGGACAATCTCGCATCGACAATTTTCGGTTGGAATGATCAAGGTTCTTATGAACGTTGGCCGAAACAGCTTTCGCAGTTGGGACATGGCTTTGGCGAAGTCATCGAAGGTCCTCAGGCGCTGATGGAAAGTTATTTGCAACGTGGCCCTGGTTTCCAAGAATGCATGAGCAAAAAAGCCTGGGAAGATGTTTCCGGACGACCCTGGTCAGCTCTTTCTACGGCGGAACAAACGGATTTTCTCGCAGCTTCGAGTCAAACTCCATACTCTCTGCTGATGACAATCTTCCAGTCGAATGCTCTGCTCAGCGCCCGCGGGGGATCCGAGGAAAGTCCTAGCCATAACTCGCGTTCACTTAGCTTTGCCGATGATATCAATCCCATTTTGGAAGAGAGCTGCTCTGGCTACGCCTGCCACAATGCCGAGAGTTCCCTCGGCACTCCCTATCAATTTATAGGCAATGAAGAGGGATTTCGAAAGGCGTCTGTGCTCCGTCTTCAAGATGGAAGCATGCCACCAGCCGGGTCAGGAAAAACTTTGCCTGATTCAGCGAAATCTCAGTTGCTGCTTTTTTTAAAACAACCTTAATTGCTGCTCACTCGCGGGAAACAGCCGTTCTCACGATCGATTCGTTTAATTTAGGCGAAAGCGTTTCGATAAAACGATAGGCAAAGTCACGCAGATAGTGACCACGTTTGATCCCAATTTTGGTCACATTCATTTCAAAAATATGGTTGGCATCCAGCAGATGAAGGCCAAGGTCGCGGGCGGGATGGAAGGCCATCGAAGCAATGATACCAATACCCAATCCAACTTCTACATAGGTTTTGATCACATCTGCGTCGATGGCAGATAGTACGATATCTGGCGCTAATCCTGCCGCTGCAAAGGCGGCATCAATTTGAAAGCGTCCGGTAAAACCCAACTGATAAGTGACGATAGGATATTCTGCGATTGCTTCAAGACTTAGCTTTTTCACCGCATTCAATGGATGTCCGTCAGGAACAATCACGGCGTGATGCCAGCTGTAGCAGGGGAATGCAACGATATCGCTCAGATCATCCAAACCTTCAGTGGCGATAGCAAAATCAGCCTCACCACTCACTACCATTGCCGCTATTTCTCTGGGGCTGCCCTGGTGTAACGTCAGGTGCACTTTAGGAAAACTGGCTCGAAAGCTTTTGATCACTTCGGGCAAAGCGTAGCGAGCTTGGGTGTGAGTCGTAGCAATCAGCAGATGTCCCTGATCCCGACTGGCAAATTGATCAGCAATGCGCTTCAAGTTTTGTGAATCGATCAGGATGCGCTCAATCACTTCAGCCAGCTCCCGACCCGCTGGGGTCAGACCCAACAAGCGTTTGCCGCGACGAACAAAGATTTCCAAACCCAATTCATCTTCCAAGTCTCTGATATGTTTACTGACACCTGGCTGGGAGGTGTAAAGCGCGCCAGCCACATCGGTCAGATTAAAATCTCTACGGATGGTTTCTCTGACGATGCGAAGCTGCTGAAAGTTCATGTCATTTTCCGTTTGTGAGCATCACATTTCGGGGATGGCTAGGTTCTGAAAGTCTTTATACGCCTTGATCTTCCAAGACACAAGTTGGCCGCGATCCACTCCCAATTGGTCCCAACGATCACGCGGGATTTCCGCACGAAGTGGACCGTTAAAGCCACTGCCAATAGCATTCAGATCCAGTTGCATCAGCCCACCGCGGGGTACGATGGCCCGAATTTGCGCCTGAGCTTCGTGACTAACAGCCGGCAATAATTCAAGATCATGAGCTCGAACAAAAATATGATCCGCTTCCCCTCTTCGATGGGGATGCAGCAGCTGCGCGGGGAGCTTGTTGACCGACCCCAAATAATTCATGGCAAACAGGCTGTCGGGCTCGTTATAGAGGTGCTCAGGACTGCCGATCTGCTCAATAACACCCTGATTAAGCAGCATAATTCGATCCGAAAGCGCCAACGCCTCGTCCTGATCATGGGTCACCAGAAGACAGGTAATTCCTAGCTCTTGCTGAAGCTTTCGTAGCTGCTGCCGCAACTCTTGGCGCACATGGACATCTAGCGCACCAAAGGGCTCATCCAGGAGCAAAACTCGAGGCTCAATCGCCAAAGCTCGCGCCACAGCCACTCTTTGCTTTTGTCCTCCTGATAATTGCTGAGGAAAGCGATCACTCATTTCGTCGAGCTGAACCAGATGCAAAAGCTTCTGTACCCGATTGGATATTTCTTTTTGAGGAATCCTTTGCTGCCGGGAACGCATACGCAGACCAAAGGCTACGTTTTCGAATACGCTGAGATGAGGGAACAGAGCATAGTGTTGAAAGACAAAACCCACGCGCCGTTCCTGGATCGTCCATCCCGCTCCATCAAATCCATCAAACAGGACCGATCCACGATCGGGCTGCTCCAGTCCGGCCAGGATACGCAGCAAGGTGGTTTTGCCACAACCTGAAGGTCCAAGCATCGTGACGAATTCACCTTGGCCAATTTCACAACTCACACCACGCAGAACCGGAGTTTTGCCGAATGCTTTTTCAATGCTGCGAATGGAAATCTTCATGTTAGGCCGCCCTGCTTGGTGATTGCTTACGAAAAGAAATTCTCTTGATGACCAGGGTCACCAAGGCCAACAGTGCCAGTACAGAGGCCGCTGCAAACGCGGCAGTAAATTGGTACTCGTTATAAAGAATTTCAACGAGCAGAGGCAAAGTATTGGTTTGTCCTCGAATATGACCCGACACCACAGAGACAGCCCCAAACTCGCCCATCACGCGGGCATTGCAAAGAATGATGCCGTGGATAAGCGCCCATTTCATTTGCGGTAAACTGATATAGCGAAAGGTCTGCCAGCCACTTGCACCCAACATGATCGACGATTCTTCCTGATCGGTTCCTTGCGATTCTAAAAGAGGCAAGAGCTCCCGAGCGACAAAGGGTAAAGTCACAAAGAGGCTGCTCAACCAGATCCCAGGCAAAGCGAAGATAATTTTGACATCATGCGCCTGCAGCCACGGTCCTAATGCACTTTGGGCTCCAAAAAGCAGTACAAAAACTAACCCAGCCACGACCGGAGAAACAGAAAACGGCAGATCGATCAGAGTGATCAGCACGCTGCGACCAGGAAATCGATACTTCCCCAGCAGCCAAGCAGCGGCAATGCCAAACGCAGCGTTAAGAGGCACGACCATCAATGCCATCAGCAGGGTCAACTGCATCGCATGAATAGCTTCTGATTCCAGCAAAGAACCAATATAAAAACCGACGCCTTTAGCAAAAGCTTCCACCAGGACTGTACCGAGAGGCAGCAGAAGAACTAGCGTAAAATAGCTCAAGGCCACGAGAATCAGACCAGCGGGAATTAACTTTTTCAAGCGAACGGACCAGGGATTCTTGGCTGCAAACTCTACCTTCGTCAGCGCGACGGCAGCAATGGAGTTATCCATGGATCAACCCCCTGTCAGGCGATGGCGTTGAAGCCGGGATTGCAAAAAATTGATGACGCCCAACAGCACAATTGACAGAAGCAAAAGCAGTAAAGCAATGGCCGTTGCTCCAGCATAATCGTATTGCTCCAACTTACTGATAATGAGCAGTGGGGCAATCTCTGAAATCATAGGAACATTCCCGGCGATAAAAATAACCGAACCGTACTCTCCTACCGCACGACCAAAAGCTAAGGCCGCTCCTGTTAGGATAGCTGGCCAAAGCTGAGGCAGGATCACAAAGCGAAAATTTTGCCAGGGCGATGCGCCAAGGGTATTCCCAGCTTCCTCCAAACCCTTTTCCAAATCCGCAAGAACGGGTTGTACCGTGCGAACCAGAAAAGGGATTCCAACGAAAATGAGAGCTATAAACACACCGATAGGAGTGAATGCAATCTGCCAACCCAAGCTATGAGCGATGCTACCGATAGAACCGTTTTCGCTATAAACAGCGGTTAACGCTAGACCAGCGACAGCTGTGGGAAGAGCAACAGGTAAGTCCACCAAGGCATCCACCAGCGCGCGACCCGGGAAACGATAGCGTACGAGCACCCAGGCCAGTAAGGTGCCAAAAACAGCATTGACCGCTGCGGCAGCAAGCGCAGCGCCGACGCTGAGTCGGCAGGCAGCAAGCACCCGAGGACTGGAAATCGTATGCCAGAGCTGATCCCAACTGAGAGTGGAGGTTTTGAAAACCAGACCCGCTAAAGGAATGACCACCATCAGTGCCAAATAAAAGAGCGTGACGCTGAGCGTCACGCGGAATCCTGGTACGATTCGCTTTTTCATTGCAAAAAATGTCATGAGTTAACTGCTCACACCATAGATTTGATCGAAGACTCCGCCATCATCGAAGTGTTTTTTCTGCGCAGTTTTCCACCCACCAAACAAATCATCTATAGTGAAAAACTGCATGGGTTTAAAAACCTCCTTGTATTTTTTGGCGACCGTTTCCGATCGGGGACGGAATCCATGTTTCGCAGCCAGTTCCTGCGCTTTCTCACTATAAAGATACTTAAGGTAAGCCTCTGCTTCGGGGCGTGTCCCATGTTTATCCACATATTTATCCACAACCACGACTACCGGTTCGGCAAGGATAGAACTGGCGGGAACCACCAATTCAAATTTGTCCTTTCCGAGCTCCTTTTGGGCGAGAAATCCCTCATTTTCCCAAGTCAACAGGACATCACCTATGCCGCGTTCAGCAAAAGTCGTGGTTGAAGCACGGGCACCTGAATCCAAGACTTTGACGTTTTTATAAAGGGAGCGGACAAATTCCTTGGCTTTATTTTCATCGCCATCGGGTTGCTTCAAGGCATATCCCCAGGCGGCAAGATAATTCCAACGCGCACCACCACTGGTCTTAGGATTGGGTGTGATGACCGCCACTCCTGGTCTTACCAGATCATTCCAATCCTTAATGCCTTTGGGATTGCCTTTGCGGACGAGGAAAACGATGGTCGATGTATAGGGAGCGGATTGGTGTGGAAGTTTTGCCTGCCAATCCTTGCTGATCAACCCTCTCTCAGCGATGGCGTCGATGTCATAGCCAAGAGCCAAGGTAGCCACGTCGGCTTCCAAGCCATCGATGATCGATCGAGCTTGCTTGCCTGATCCGCCATGCGACTGTTGAATCTCGAGCTTGGCCGTGGTTTTGGCCTTCCATTCAGCTATGAATTCCTTATTCAGATCCCGATAAAGCTCCCGAGTGGGGTCGTAAGAGACGTTCAGCAAAGTCTTCGCTTCCAGCAGACTGGTCAGGAAAAGCATTCCCGTGAGGATCATGCTCATAACTCGATAAAGACGCATGCGACTCTCCCTTGCGTGTGGCTAGAGAGCATCCTAACGAGAGGGGGCCATTTTCCTAACGAAGTATTTCTTGGAAGCTTATGCGAAATTTCGATATAAGCCAAAACGCGCCAGTTTTAACTGGGTGTAATCTTGAAAGCCGCTGCTGTCG
>JBGSRE010000718.1:0-2382 GCA_041737755.1 Oligoflexus sp. | reverse complement strand
CGATCTGGATAGGATCAAGGACCGCCGCAATGATTTCCAGTTCACTCTTGCAGCGGGGACATCGTGAAACATCGATGGCGAAGACCCGCTTTAAGAGCCGCACCCAGCTGCCAGAGGTGACTTTGTTTTTTGTGGATTTTTCAGCGCCTTGTGGCCCCAGCGACACCTTGCGTTTACGCCTTCCAGGAACCAGGGCAGATTTCCCGCTATCTGAAGTACGTTGGTATGCCGGCAGCCCCACCACCCCGAGCCGGCATCAAGATGAAAGTTCTCTGTGATGATTGGTGCTAGGAGGCTGTAAAAGTCTCGGCTTGGCAACGAGACCCATTGACTCCGCGTAAAAAACCAACCCAATTGTGATAGGGAATGTATGGGTGCTGCTTGGTGCTGCCCTCAGTATTTTCCAGATAAAACTTGGCCTTTAGCCATTGACCCAAATTCCCAGCCCTATCCGCATATCTCAAAGGCCAAGTAGCCGAAAGCGGTAGTGTGCTTTGGATTGCCTACAGGCATGCCGTGCTTTTTCGGATAACGGCAATCTGGAAGGTATGGGCAAGGCAGGAGGGCATCTTGGCGAAGGTTGCCTCTATAATTTTGCAGGATCACGCGGACTAAACACCGCCTTTGATATCTTGACCTTTCGCTGATCACCTCGCCGAGGCAGCGGGCTTTTCGAACTTGACCTTTCTGTCAGGTGACTCGATGTATTGCTTGACGATAGCTATAGGTGCTCCTCCAACTGCACAAACGAAGTAGGAGTTGGTCCAGAGAGTCGGTAGGCGTTGCCTAAGAATCTCGAACTCCTGCCTAAGAATTCTTGACGATCTGCCCTTCATACGTTTCACAGGGCGAGGCTTTGTACCGTGGTATAGAGCCGTTGCAGGAAAAACGGCTTGCATTAGAAACGGCTGTTGCTACTTTGAAAGCCGGAAAGTGAGCGTGAGAAAAATCGTCCCGCTCAGGGTAAAGAAGATTAGCGTGCAATAGCCCATAATAGATGAGGAAAATCGGAAATTGGAAAAGTCAAATATGAATTCTATATATAACAATATGTTATGGACTTTTTTTGTAATTAAATTCATAATAATTACGAATTTAATTCTGGTGGAATATGACCCTCAAAAGCCAAGAACTTCGAGAGACAGCCAATAATCAAGGCGGTTATTTTACTGCTCGGCAAGCAAAGGTTTTTGGGTATGATCTTCGAAATGCTCCCTATTATGTATCAAGCGGAGAATGGATCCGTGAGTCTCACGGAATCTATCGATTAGTCGGCGTTCCTTCACCCGATCCAATAAAAGACGAACTTCACTTCTGGCTCCTGTGGACCATAGGGCGTAAAGCCAACAGCCCGCGAGGAGCTTTAGCTTACGAAACAGTTCTATCTCTCTATGAACTCTCAGACCTTATTCCATCGAAGGTGCATTTAACCGTTCCCCGCGACTTTAAAATATCTAAAATACCTAAGGGGGTTAGTCTTCACTTTGAGGAAAAAAGTCATGATGATTTTGTCGACTACGAGGGTTTGAAAGTCGTTCGTCCACTCATAGCCATCATCGATCTTATTCGCGAAGAACGTGTTTCGATGGAACATATTGAGCGAGGTTTTCTTGATGGCGTGAGAAAGGGGGTTATCGCCTACACGGAAATTAAAGACGCCGAACTTAAGCCGCAAGAGCAGCGAAAAATCAATGAGTGGTTAAGAGAATTTGATGGCAAAAGAAAAAAGATATAGTTCTCCAGAAGCTTTTAGAGCAGCCCTGGAAATTCGAATTAAAAAATTCCGAAAGCCTAATGAATCATTAGAAATTGCGCGTCGCAAGGTGTCTTTTGAAGCTTTCTTGATGAGGGTCAATCCAAGCAATCAACCCGTTGTATTAAAGGGAGGATTTGCCCTTCATTTGAGGTACAATGCAAATGTTCGCCCGACGAAAGATCTCGACGCAGCGATACATGAACTGGGTTTTGTTAATCTAAAAAATGCTGAAATCCAACAAAGCATGCGCGAAGTTTTAGAGAAAATTGCAGCAACTAATGTCGGTGATTTTTTCTCTTTTGTTATCGGTGAATCCAGTACAGATTTAGGGTTAGGAAGAGAATTTATAGGATTTAGATATCCTGTAAAAGCACAAATGGGCTCCCGCCTTTTTGACTCTTTTCACATTGACCTTACAGTTGGTGATGCCATTATCCTGCCCTTTGACCAACTTCATATTGGCAAATGCTTTGAGTTTGCAGGCTTTGATCTTGAAAGTATTCCGGCTATTCGAGCTGGGCAACATTTTGCTGAAAAACTTCATTCTTTGTGTCGTGATCGCGGCAACAAGGAAAATAATCGGGTGAAAGATCTTTTTGATATCGTCTTGTTTATCAAGGAAGGTG
>JBGSRE010000691.1:0-11224 GCA_041737755.1 Oligoflexus sp. | reverse complement strand
CAGTAGCGAGCAGCTGACTCGCCTTGGATCCATTGCCCGTTATTTTCCTCAATCAGGCGGACTGCTGATCGCTCACCTGATCGATCAGGGTGATCTCACCCTTAACAATCTCATGGCTGGCCTTGAGCTGATGGCGGCCCTTTGCTTGACTCGATTCAAAGAGCCAGGAATCACCCCGGACTATGATTTTCCTTTCGTGGCGGAAAAAGTTGAAGAGACACTGCTCGCCTATTATCCCCTGGACCTCTTCGAGGATCTCTATGACGCTCCAGGAGCTCGGCGAGATCATCCGGTTTTTCGAGAATTCAATCCAATGGGTGGATCTATTATCAGTGACTGGGCTAAGGGCATGAGCTGGAACGATTTGGTTCGCAAAACCACCGATGAGAAATTCGGTCAAGGTGACCTGATGGCCCTTATCTATCGAGCCGCCACTTACCTCCAATCGCTGAGTCAGGCTCGCATTCCCGGCTTAAGTGCAGCCGCCTCATCCCTGCGCGAGCAGATTCTCCGCGAGCCTCTCATGCCCGCCATCCAGCGCGGTGAGATGGTTCCGGACGCACAGCCAGAGCTAGACGGTCCAGGCGAAAGTCCAGACCTTGTCCGTGCCTTGAAGAGGTCCGAGCGAGGAACTTCGTGATTTGTTGTTTTCCGACAACAGTTCTCGCGGATGGCAATGCAGTTCGTCCGCGGGCCGCTCTAAGATGAGAGATTTTTAAGAAAAATTTCGGCCACAGGGCCAACTGGATGGGTGTTTCATCGGCGAACAGTTCAAGAAAATTTGGTCTTCAATTCCCTCCCGTGGCTCGGGCAATTCATCAATAGTGTTGGAATATTACGAGATAAAAAGTCCCTAACCACCTTAAATTATGTACGCAAAAAAAATTTGCTACTCAAAAAACACCGGTTTATGGGTTGACAAGCAAACTCGATAGCGTTAGAACCAGCGTCGGTCATCCGGCACTAAAATCCGTTGTCTCTAGCGGTTAAGCCCGCGAAAAAACTAAGGATTACTGCCCAAAAAGCTCGAGTTTCGACTTCGTAGTTTCGATGATCCAAATCCGGAAAGGTCCCCTAGCCTTCGCGGAATAATCTAGCCCAAAAAGCTCAGGCACTGCATTTTAGAGTCCTTTCTCGTTTTTTTTGGCGTTTTTTAAAAATGTCGCACGTACAGTCATATCCCCCTTTTCATCACAAAAAGTCTTATCACCTTAGGTGCCGCGAGCTTTGAGGGGCCCTTCACGGGCCCCCCATAATTTCCTCTTTCCAATCACTTGGCGATTTCTGCCAGATATCCATCAAGTTTCCTAAGACCCAGGCCGATCTCATCTATGTGCCCTTGCGTAAAGATTGAGAAAGGTTCCAAAATGCCTCCGTCCAAATTGCATCGTTTGTTCGCAAGTCTCGGTCTGGCCATCAGTCCAGCTCCGCTGCTTGCAGGCAATTTGGAATTCAATACCATGTACAGAAGCCCTTATTTTTTGGGGCGGGGCGACACAGGAATTTCCACCGCCGACAATCATGAAGCCATCTTCTATAACCCCGCTGGACTTGCTCAAGGCAAAGGACTGTACAAAGAAACAGTGCTTGCTTCGCCAAGTCTGCAGGTTTCGACCAAAACCAAAGACCTCGTACGGCAGGTGATCGTGGAAGAGGACAATGATCCTGAAACACTCCGCAGTTATCTGGGACGCAATTTGCATTTTGGCTTTAATAACTTTACGGGCGTGGTTTTCCGGCGGGCGGCCGTGGGTCTTCTGGTTTCTTCAGACACCAACATCATGCTGGCAAAATCTGCGGCAGATCGTGGCCTCGAAACGCTGCATGCCGATACCGTTGCCAATCGAGCTGCGGTATTTAGTATTGCCGATGCTTTTTTCAATCAAAAGCTCATGATCGGTACCACAGCGAAATATATCATGCGCAACGAAGCTGTGCTCGATGTCAGTGCCTTGGATTCGAGTAATATTTCCGACCAGCTGAGTTCCAACAATGTCGAGGTATCACGCAACGGCTTCGGCCTCGATTTGGGCTTGATGTACGATATGGATAAAAGCCCCTGGCGCTTCGGTCTCCACGTGGAAAACCTTGGCACGACCAAACTGTCAGCCGCAGAAGCAGGTGTTACAGGCAAACGTTTGCCGCAGATTATCAATATCGGTTCCGCCTATGAAATGGGCACCAAAATGAGTGTGCTCATGATCCAAACCGATTTTCGCGATGTCAATGGCTCGCTGGAAAAAGACACATTTAAACGATTGCATGTCGGTACAGAATTGCAGTTTGCCAAAGTCTTTGGTTTGCTCGGCGGCTTGAACCAAGGCTATCCCTCTTTCGGATTGTTTTTGAATCTCTATGTGATGCGTTTCGATATCGGCACCTATACTGAAGAAGTCGGTAGCGCCGCTGGTGTGCGTCCCGATCAACGAATTTTTTTCCGGCTTAAGGCCGGGTTTTAAAGGAGGGCGGATCATGAAAACTTTGCTCCTATCGCTCTTCCTGATGCTAAGTAGTGCCTGCAGCAGCAATGTATTCGAACCACTGGCGAACCCTGATCCGGCCGATGCCGCTGTTGCGGCGATGGACCAACGCAAGCCTGAGGAAGCCATCAGCATTCTGGAAAAAGCCCTGGCGGATGCCCCCGAAAATTGGCTGTATGTTTCCCTGCTGGCCAGTGCCAAGGCACAAAAAGCAGGAGTCGATACGACCGATATCGCCTTGGGGATGGCTCAGTCTGGTGATAATTCGGGCAATGCTCTGACCGCACTATTTAGGGTCTTGCCGAAAGCCACAAAGGATGGGATTGCGCTGCTTTCAGAGGCCACCGATCTCCTAGCAACCCTTCCTGCTGATGAAATCGAGCCAGGTGATGTCTTTAAAATTTCTATGTTCAACACCGCCCTCACCGCCTTGCAAGCCAAATATTTCGATGCCGATGGGGACGGCAGTTTCTCGATCGAAGAGTTGCAGAATCTTGATGAAGAGTCGGCTATCAATATTCTGAACAGCCTGCTCAATGCAGAAAATGCCTCCACCCTCTATCAATCCTCGGGCGGTACGGGTGATGCGACGAGCAACGTCAGTCAGATTAGAACGCAGATTGATGCTCAGCCCGGCGAAACTCAGTCGGAAAAGCTGAAGAGCTTTCTCGGCGCCAAGTCTGGATCAGGAAGCTAATCCCGGCATTTTCCCGTGCCTGTTTTTTTGCCTTGACCCTTTTGGAAAATCCAATAAGAACAAAGAATCTGAAATCCTGCCAGCCGGGCTCGCGCGCAAACCATTAAAGAACGGGAATCATCGTGGCAACATTCCAAGAACCTCTTATAGAAGCCATTCATAAACTTTGGTTTGGGCCTTTGCATGGGCAAGGCCAGGTGGCCCCTGAAAAGCAGCAGCAGTGGTTTCGAAAAGATCCTGAATTCGATGCCCTGATTCGTAAGCATTATCTGGAATATGTCGATCCTGCCTTCATGGGTGGTTTTGATCGATGGACTTTGCATGATGAGGGACTGGTCGCTTTGATCATCCTGCTCGATCAATTCCCTCGGAATATGTTCCGCGATACGCCCCGAGCTTTTAGTTATGACAAGAAAGCATTGTCATTGGTCTATGCCGTGATGAAAGAGGATCGCTATCTCAAAATGCCGAGCGTCTTCGCCTATTTTTGTCTGATGCCGACCATGCATAGCGAATTCCTGGATGTGCAGGACAAAGGCTTAGAAGCCTTTGGCAAGCTGCTGGCACAGACTGATGGACCCAATCAGGACCTGATTGCCAGGGCACTTCAATTTGCGGAAGCTCATCGCCAGATCATCGCCCGCTTCGGTCGCTTTCCTCATCGAAATGAACTTTTGGGCAGAGCTTCCAGCGCCGAAGAAATCGCCTTTCTTCAAGAGCCCGGATCTCGATTCTAAACTTACATCGCAGCTTCCCAGCGCAGCTTGAAAAAAACTTGAAAACTGCCAGCATATTTTTCACCGATTTTCTGGTCGCTAAAAAGCTGCTCTTGCAATCCAGGATAATAAACTTCCGACCATTGAAAGAGGAAGGAGGCCGCACGAGCGAGCTTCAATTCCAAGCCGGCAGTGCCTTCGAAGCCGAAGAGATTCAAGTCCTGCTGCTCCAATCCACGGCGAAAGCGATTGCCTCCCGCCTGCATCGTAAAAATAGGTGACAGACGCGCCTCCTTCCAGGGGTGCAGGTCAAGCCCAAGCATAAGCCCATACTGAGTTTGATAGAGGGCTTCAGGGTTTGCTGAACTTTGATAGCGAAGCGATTGGCTGACAGCCATCCAGGGCTGGGCATACTGCAGAAATCGGAACTGGGCTCCAAAGCCATCCTGAGTCATAAGCAGAGCTGCGTGCGCCCCCACTTCTGAGCCTTTCTCAGCCCGACCGACGCGCCCACGACTCGGCCGAGATTCCTTGAGCTCCACTGGGGGAGGAGCTGTTTGCTGATCGTCGAAATCACCCAGATCCTGAGTCGCCGGTTCCAGTGGCAGGGAAGCCGTCGGCATAGGCTTGCCTCGGCCCTGTGCCGCTAGAGCGGGAGAAGCTACACCAAGCCAAATCGCCAGAAAAAAGCATCCCAAAAACGACCGTTCGGAACCCATGTTGGCCCTCGCACAAGTGTTTGCCTAAGTCCATTTTACTCAGTTTTGGGCTAAATAACAGATTGGAAGCTCTGATCCAGGCCACGAGCGGCGGCTATAGCTTTTTCTAAGAACGAGGAGTATAAAACTTCCACTGTTCGAAAGAAAGAAACTGATCAGTTAGGAGTGGGGATCATGACGGTAAGAATCGGTATCAACGGTTTCGGTCGCATTGGTCGCGTCGTCGCACGAGCAGCCTTGCTACGTAAAGACTTCGAAATCGTTCACATCAATGATCTGACGGATACGAAGACACTTGCACATCTCTTTAAATATGACTCTGTGCATGGAACCTTGGCTGCAACTGTCGAAGCAGCCAGCGATGGTATCATCGTTAATGGTAAAAAAATCACTGTATCCGCAGTAAAAGATCCTCGGGAACTTCCCTGGGGCACTAAAAATGCAGACATCGTTTTTGAATGTACGGGCCGTTTCCGCGAGCGGAAAGAAGCTGAGCTTCATATCCAAGCGGGCGCCAAGAAAGTTTTGATCTCCGCGCCAGCCAAGGGCGAAGATTTGACCGTGGTTTACGGTGTGAACCATGAAAAACTCAAAGCCGATTACACGGTTGTTTCCAACGGCAGCTGTACCACCAACTGTCTGGCGCCTGTTGTTAAAATTCTGAATGATGCCTTTGGCATCGAATGCGGTCAGATGACAACTGTTCATAGCTATACCAACGACCAGCAGCTTTTGGACTTGCCACATGCCGATCTCCGTCGTGCACGCGCCGCTGCCATCAATATGATTCCCACTTCGACCGGTGCTGCGGCAGCGATCGGTTTGGTTTTGCCAGAACTCAAAGGCAAGTTGGATGGTATGTCGATTCGCGTCCCTACAGCCAATGTGTCCGTTGTTGACCTGACTGTTTGGGTCAATAAATCGACCAGCAAGGCTGAAGTGAACAAAGTCCTTAAGGAAGCTGCTTTGGCCGGCCCCTTGAAAGGTATTTTGAATTACACGGAAGAGCTTTTGGTGTCTTCGGACTTTAACGGCCTTGCCTATTCCATCAGTGTCGATGCGGACAGCACAATGGTCGTCAATGGCAAGATGGTCAAGGTCTTGGCATGGTACGACAACGAAACCGGCTTCAGCAATCGAATGCTGGATGTCGCTGTCCTGATGAGTAAATAGAAGAGAGAATGATAGTGTTGTTAGTTCTTGAAACTGGCAACGCGAATTGAAGCCAGGATGGCCACCCTTCCTGCATCGAGTGACGCCAAACCATGTCGTTCTCGAGCTCTTGGGTGGCCCCTGGCTGAATTCGTCTTTGCAAAAGCAATCGGCGCATATAAAGTAGGTAGTCTATTATTAGAAGTCGTCGCCCGCACTGTAAGCGAAGCTGCCTGAGGTGGACATGAGCAAGAATTCGGAAAATTTGGTGACTCTGACCCGAAAAGAGGTCCTTGAGATCTTGGCTGAAACCAAGGAACTCGTTGGCTATGATATGCGTAAAGCCAACCTAGTAAAGGTCGATTTTTCCGGTTGTGATCTTCGAAAAGCCAACCTCTCCTATGCCAACCTTAAGGATGCTTCTTTCCGCGATGCTGATCTGCGCGGAACTTCCCTTTGGAGCGCAAACCTTGAAGGGGCTGATTTCACGGGTGCAAATTTGGAAGATGCGGATCTTGATTATTCAAAACTGAGAGGCGCCATTCTTTACAGGGCTAATATTCGCCGGGCCACTCTGCCGACAGAGCTGATCTCTCGCGAAGACATCATGGCCTCCGTCCAAACCGGTTGCAAGGTCGGCGTAAAGCGGGTCTGATGCCTAATCCTTCATGAAGGAACCATCCGTTGAATAAGGATCGGGAAATCCACGCCGTCGTGCGGGCTATTCAGTATGTTGGCCGCCGTTACGTCGTGATAGAAGCTGTTGCGTCTGAAGACATGGCTCACGATCCCGGCCAGTTTACGAAGGTGACTTTCGAAGATCATGAAGGGACTTACGGTCGTTTCTACTCGATCGCTTCTTCCACCCGTCCCGATCGAAGTTTTGAACTTTGCATCATCCTAGACGACCAACGCCTGCGTGATCTGCTTGCAAATTGGCAGGTCGGAACGAGCTTTCATTGCAGTCGTCCCGGTGGAAAATTTCATGTGCCCTCCCACAATCGCAGTGTCGTATGTGTCGCCGGTGGATCGGGAGTCACGCCCCTTCGCGCTATCATCGAAGATCGCATCCAAAATCACGCCACAGCTCAAACAGTTCTCCTTTATGGCTGTAAGAGCGATGATGAAATTCCGTTTTTTGAATCCTTGGAAATTTTGTCCCGACTCAGCCCTCGGCTGAACCTGCAGTTTTTTGCTGAAGAAAGTCCGCTGCGGAGAGCACGATCGGGTCGCCCCCTGGATCATCTGCAAACGTTTATTCTCAAAGACGCGGATTATCTGCTCTGCGGTCCTCCCGCATTTATGGAAGCCGCTCAGCTTATTCTGACAGAAAGCGGTATTGCCAAAGACGCCATTCATCGGGACCGCTATTAATTCCCTTTCCCAAGCGGGTACCAATCGATGAGTGTATTCTATCTCACACAATCGCAATCGATTCTCGTCAGTGGCAAAACCTATCCCTATCGCGAAATTTTGCGTGGTCTGGGCGGACAATACCAGGCGCAGGACAAAAGCTGGCTCCTGCCCTTGAATGACGAGAGCCTGAAGCAAATACAAGAACTCTGTCGCACTATTGGCGGCGGCCCTCAAAAAGCTGATAAGCTGACAGTTGCCTCGCTGCCGAAGACAGTTGCCTCGCTGCCCATGACAGTTGCCTCGCTGCCCAAGACAGCCCCTCTGTTTCAAAACGATGTGCTCATATCGGATCCGGCAGCTGAATCCCCAGCAGTAAATCTGGTCGATGGCCTAACGGTTTCGGAGTTGATGCAAAAACTGCAATTGGCTATCGCGCAGAATTTTCCACGTAGCCTTTGGGTGGTGGGTGAAATTCAAAATTTTCGGCAGACCACCACCGGTTCCTATTTTCAACTGGCTGATTTCAAGGAAGGGGCTTCCAAGTCGGCGACGATGACCGTAAATGCTGCGATCTGGCGAAGCCAATGGCAGGATATGGAGCGCAAGATCGGCCGCGACGCGCTCAAGGAATTGTTGGTGGATGGGCTCCGCGTTCGAGTGCTGGTCGATGTTTCCCTCTTTAAAGATCGTGGCCAGGTGAGCCTCCAGGTTCAGGCTATCGATCCCAGTTTCACCAAAGGCACCCTGGCGCTGGCTCGAGAAAAATTATTGCGCGAACTCCGCGCCAAGGGTTTGGACCAAAAGAACAAAGCTCTCCCATGGCCGGCGTTTCCCTTGCATATCGGTTTGATCAGTGCCGAAGATTCAAGGGCCAAAAGTGATTTTCTCGATCAGCTTTTGGTCTATGGATTTCCAGGACGAGTCAGCTTTTTTCCTGCTCAAATGCAGGGTGAAAATACCCTTCGCGATGTCGTGGCCGGTATCCAGGCCTTGCAAACTCTCGATTGCGATCTCTTGGTCATCACGCGAGGCGGTGGCAGTGCAGCCGACCTTCGTTGGTTCGATAGTCCGGAAATTGCCTATGCAATCGCTTCCGCCACCATACCCATTGTCGCAGCTATCGGTCACCATGAGGACGTTTGTATTGCCGAAGAGATCAGCGCCAGACGGGAAAAAACACCGACTGCCGCCGCAGATTTCTGTGTGCATTTGATTCAGCAAAGCAAAGTTCGAATTGAGCAACTCGGCCTCGCCATGTCACGCTCTTTGGCTGAAAGACTGCGCCTGCAAACCCAAATCCTCCAGAATTTACGCGAGAAACTGCACCTTTCTTTGACCCGGGTCACCCATCAGCATAGCGCCCACCTCGCTCATGTGCGTAATGAATTGCAGATGCGCAGTGAACGTCGGCTTTTTCAATGGTCAGGGGATCAGCAGAAGCTCGGTGCAGCTCTTTACCAAAAGCTGCAAATACTCATGCTGGAAAAAGCCAATGCTCTGCAGCGCTATAGTCAGCTCCTGCACAATAAAGCTGGCGCCAGTCTTTATCCTTGGTTCTTTCGAATCGAGGAGCTCAGGCGATCCTTAGCTCCCGTCTGTCGCGAGGCCTTGCAGCAGCAGCGGGAAAAGCTGCTATTGCCGGAAAAAAAGCTGATTCAAAGCGATCCTCAGCCCTGGATGGCCCAAGGTTGGACCCAGCTTTTTGCGGATGGTAAAAAGCTGGATCGAGCGGAGCAGCTAAGCACCGGCATGCAACTCAGGGCCCGTTTGCTTGATGCCTTGCTCGAACTTAAATTGGAGGGCCTGACCCGGCTCAGCCCAAAACCCTCAGCTATCAATAAGGAGCCCCCTTTATGAAAGAATCACAAAGCTATCAGAATATGCTCGTCGAAGTGGAAACTCTGGTTCGCGACATAGCGGCGCCCGACTTGGATTTAGATGCCATGGTCCAAAAAGTGGAAAGAGGCTACGAGCTCATTCGGACGATGAAACTGCGCCTGGAAGAAACCAAGACTCGGATCGACCAGCTTCATCAACGCTATGATGAAAGCCAGGAGCGTCCAGAGTCCGGATCTTGATGGCTAGGACTCCTGGTGTGAATCATCGAGATATTGACCTTGGGTTTTGTGTGTTGGTGGGGAGCCTAGCGAGCCTATCTTGACCAAATAATTGGCTTATGTTATCAATGAAGTGCTACTTCCTATAAACCATATAAATATGAACCGACGCTTCATTTATGTATAAACGATTAATATTATTAAATAAAAATCCAAATCGTTCATTTTTCCTGTGGGGCACTCGGCAGACAGGGAAATCGACCCTACTGCGCCAACTATATCCAGAAGCTAAAGTCATTGACCTTCTGCAATCTGATACTTTCGCGCTATATGTTCAAAAGCCGTCACGGTTGCGAGACCTAGACATCGGAACTTCGTTTATTGTTATAGATGAGGTTCAAAAAATCCCAGCACTCTTAGATGAAGTGCATTGGTGTATTGAAAATCAAAAGCGAGTGTTTGCCCTCTGTGGGTCGAGTGCACGAAAGCTCGGACGAGGACATGCCAATCTTTTGGGAGGCAGGGCTCTTCGCTATGAAATGTATGGTTTGAGCGCTCATGAAATAGCTGAGAGTTTTGATCTGACGCGGATGCTCAATCATGGATATCTGCCAAGCCATTACGATTGTCACCCTTCTGAACTCAAGCGACTCTTGCTTTCCTATGTTGGCGACTACCTTCGAGAAGAAGTCGCAGCGGAAGGTTTGGTTCGCAATTTGAGCGCTTTCTCTGATTTCCTCACGATGGCGGCCCTATCTGATAGTGAAGCGATCAATTTTGCGAGCTTTGCTCGAGATTTAGGGGTGTCGGCCCACACCAGTCGGGAGTATTTCAATATTCTGGTAGATACCTTAGTAGCTTGGTATCTGCCCCTCTATCGGCAACGCCCCAAAAGGAAAGCTGCCGCCAGTACCAAGTTCTATTTTTCTGATGTTGGTGCAGTGAATCTCTTGTCAAAAAGAAATGCTATAGAACCTGGATCGGAAGTCTTTGGCAAGGCCTTTGAAAACTGGATTGCCCATGAATTACGCTGCTATAACCAGTATAGAGATCACTTTCACGAACTGAGCTACTGGCTCTCCGAAAAGGATGAAGAAGTTGACTTTTTGGTTGGAGATTTTCTGTGTGCTGTTGAAGCCAAAGGTGTCTCTCGCGTGCGGGATGATCACCTAAAGGGCTTAAAAGCTATTGCAGCAGAGCATCCATCTATTCAGCATAGAATTCTTGTCGTCTATGAAGGGGAACCGCAATTGAGAGCTGACGGAATTCGAATTCTCAATTATAAAGACTTCATTCGGGAACTTTGGGCGGGTAGCTTTTTTTAGGATGTTTTCTCTAAGCTCCCTCTGCTCGCAGACGCATTACATTAGCTCCAACAAACGCTTGAATCGGTTTGCGCCCGTCTGAAGGCCGCTTGCTCGTTGGCTTTGGCTTGCGAGATATCTTGCTGAGCCTGAGCGATAAGACCAATGCTGTAGGCCTGGGCCCCAAAAAAGAGCGTTCCTAAAAGATAGTCCCCATTGTAAAACTGCCCAGCACCAAATGGCAAAAAGTGTACCGGGCTAATGGGTTCCTTGCCCAACTCAATGGGAGCTGGCGATGCTGCTGCACTGGCGATGCCTTCGCTAGGCTTGAAATCCCGGAAGATCTGCAGAGCCTAGAGGCAAGGGGCCGCGCCTCGGTAGCGCAAAAGATCGCCTTTGGTGAACGCCGTGGCCAGCGAGTCAGACGATTCGGTTTTCGCCGGGAGGGGGATGTCATGGAATTCAAGGGCCCCCAGTGCATAGCCCTGTCTGGTTTTAGTTTGCATGCAGCGCGCCGAGTGGGGAGTGAAGACCGGCGGAATTTGAGCCAATTGATCAATTATATGGCCCGCCCTCCTATTGCCGAGGATTGGAGTTTCCCGGATTTTGTAGAGTCTTTTCTTAAGCTGTCGCTCTCTGGTTTGTCGAGTGTTCGTAGTCTATAGGATTCATATTTCCAGATGATGAATGGCGACGTTGGCCATTGTAGAAGCAGTCGATCCATTCCTCGATTGCTTCCTTCA
>JBGSRE010000648.1:0-5689 GCA_041737755.1 Oligoflexus sp. | reverse complement strand
TCAGCCTTCTAGAATCGCCGGCCCGCGGGTCCCCATTTCAAACAGACTCTAGCTGTAATGGGGCTGGCGATAAGTTCCAGCCCTGCCTTAGAATCTCTCTGGCAAAGTTTTGAAAAGTGAGGTCCTTCTCCCCCCCTCAAGTCGAGATCCAATCTTCGCTAGGTCAAAAAAAATGTTAGCAAAGGAAAAAATAGCAGCCCCTTGTGAGCTTGAGATATAGTACCCTGAAATAATTGGGTCGGCAGCGTTTGAGTGTGATGATTTGGCGTTTCTAACATTAATCTTGCCGATAGTTCGGGTAGAGCTGAAGGAATTGAAACTTGAATAATATTCCTCTTATGATCGCATTCGCGCTTTTTGTGGGTGTTGTTTGCCAGATTCTATCACGATTTGCTCAGGTGCCCGGTATTGTGCTCTTTCTTATTGCTGGAGCGACTTTAGGTACGGATGGTTTCGACTTGATCGACGGCAATAAATTTGGCCCGCATCTTTCCGATCTCATCGGCATGGCTGTTGCGGTCATTCTGTTCGAAGGCGGGATGTTGCTGCGGGTTGATGCTATCAGAAGAAACGCATTGGTTATTCGACGACTTGTGACTTCCGGGGCATTGCTCACTGCGTTTGGTGGCACGCTGGCTGCTCGGTGGATTATGGACTGGAGTTGGACTCTCAGCACCCTGTTTGGAACTCTCGTTATAGTCACAGGTCCAACTGTTGTCAAACCGCTGCTTACCAGAATTGGAGTCAAACGAAACTTACAGACAATTCTGCAAGCAGAGGGAGTGCTCATTGATCCTATTGGAGCTTTGATCGCAATTATTGTCTTGGAGGTTATTATTAGCGGCACTCCGACTGGGGCTGCCCTTGGATTCGCTAACTTGGGCATTCATCTGCTGTTTGGAGTTATAGCCGGCACTCTCAGTGGAATGATTCTCGTATGGGTTCTGCGGCGACGGACCGTTGTGCCGGATGAATATGCTAATATTCTAACGCTCTCTTCAGCTTTGGTGCTCTTTCAGGTATCCAATGCTGTCTTTCATGAAAGCGGTATTATGGCTGTGACCGTTGCAGGAGTGTTTATAGGCAATGCCCACCTACCAACAAGACACAAAATCCATGAATTCAAGGAACAGCTCACGCTGCTTCTTATTGGGCTGCTCTTCATCATTCTAACCGCAAGCATTCGGCTGGACGACATCAAGTCGCTGGGCTGGAGAGGTGTGTTTACGGTTGCTGCCGTCATGCTGATTGTCAGGCCGATTGTCATCATTTGGAGTTCCCGAGGTACGAATTTAACCTGGCCTGAGAAGATCTTTATGTCTTGGTTGGCTCCAAGAGGAATTGTCGCCGCCGCCGTGGCTTCGCTGTTCGCGACTCAACTCAGCTTGCACGGGCATAGCGGTGGGCAACAGTTGCAAGCTATGGTCTTTATGGTGATAGCAGGGACTGTTGTGATTCAAGGACTGACCGCGGGCTATTTTGCTGAACTATTAGGGGTTCGTCGACCTCGAAACAACGGCTACGCTATTATTGGGTCCCACCATTTGGCTCGAACCTTGGCCCATAAACTTATGGAAAGTGACCAAGATGTTGTTGTCATCGATCGTAACGTCCAGACGAATCGAGAAGCTGAGGGAGAAGGGATTCGTGTCATACATGGCAATCCCGTCGAAGGCTCAGTCCTCAAACGGGCATTAGTTGATACCCGCCGAGGGGTGATTGGGCTGTCCGACAATATGGGCATGAATATGGAAGCATTGCGAACAGTTTTTCATTTGTCTAAATCCCCACGGCTTTACTTGGCTCAGAAAGCTAAAGATGTATCTGAGGACGCCTTGCGGTCTATCCAAGCTACAGAATTGTTTGGACTTACCGTTGATGTTACCTACTGGAGTCAAATGTTGGATCGTCAGCAAGTTGATATCATCACATTTGTGCGGCAGGGACCTAGTACGGGTGAAAGCTCTAAAGCTTATCAATCGATTGCTAAAATTTGGAACGGCAAGTCTCACGCTGTATTGCCGCTGACTGTTTGCAAAAATGGGCAAAATGAACCATATAGTACTGTCGAGGACTTGGAGGCTTGTTCAGAATTCACCCTTCTGATTCACTCTTTAGCGGCCCCAGAAATTCTCCACGAAGCTCAAAGTGAAAGCCAGTGGTCCAAGCAAATACATGAGCAGCTCTAGAAGGATCAGGCGCTAGCGTTGATTGTTAGGTCTCAAACAAGCAAGGTCTCTCATTGAAAAGTAGTGCCCTGACCTGCCGTTGCTCAGAACTCTCCTCCCTAAAAACTTTCCATACATTGTTCAACTTTGCCAAAAAAGATCAATCCTAACTTGTTCTTAAGATTTCTACTCATTGAATAAATCAATGAATTGGTAAAAATTATCTATTTTATCTCTGTATTGATATTCCCGAAAATGGATGTGTTGGCAACGAGATTGGATGCATGCGGGCTTCAATTTTCTTAATCATTATATGAGTGAGGTGGAGTGATGAAACTCTATGGAATTCATGACGGAATTCAGTTTAAACCAAAAAAAATCGGACCTCGTGTATCAGTGTTCTTTTCGACAAGATCTCTCGACAAAGCCATGCTCCAGTATGCTGAGGAACTGGGGATTCCCCTGCATATTGTTCCCGCCCGCCTCCTGCCGAATTCAAATGTAGCTGCAGCGATCCTTGATACCTATCCAGGAAAATCTATGCTGGCAGGATTCTCGCAGCATCCTCCGAAGCTTTCGCAGGCTTCAACCTTGGTCAGTACAGCTGCTTTTTGAAACGTACGCATCTTAAAACTTTTCAATTATACTGAGGGATCGCCATGTTGTTCTATATAACGAGAAGTATCCTCTTCTATCACATGCTGAAAGCGCAATCGGTCAATTACTATGGGTTTGCCCTTCGCCACACATTCCCTGGTCGCCCGCGATTGGCGAGTTCGAGCCAGCCCATGAACCCAGCCAATAACTCGACAAGACGATTGGGTGACCTGAGACGCATAGCCAAACTCAACTATGCTTGGCGACGAAGTATTGGACGAGTTTCGCATTGACTTCGATTTTTTCAAAATCCTGCGGTGTTTCGTTTTTTGACCTGCCGTTGTAACAGGTCTGGGCTACCCATAGGTTGAAGAAGAAGGCTTATGATTTCGCTCAGACCTTTTTCGTCTCTCCGTTTTCCTGCCAAGTCACGGCGTAGAGATCCGATCTTCGTTCAGTCCAAGGTCTCACAGCACCTACCCGGCGGTTTTTACGCAAAGTATCGATATCCAACTCATGTACGACCATGGTTTCGACGTTTGGCGTTGCTTCTTCGGCGATCCCGTCCCTAGCAAAAGGAAGATCAGACGGTGTGAGTATACAAGCTTGACCGTAATGAATATCGGCACCATCAACGAATGGAAGATTGCCTACAGGTCCAGCAAGGACAGCGTAAACGCCATTCTCGATGCAGCGAGCTGCAGCACAGGTCCTGACTCTCATATATCCCGATCGAATATCCGTATTAAACGGTACAAATAGAATATTCGCTCCCTTGGATGCTGCTATTCTTACAACTTCGGGAAACTCAACATCATAGCAAATTAAAATTGCAATCTTGCCCCGATCCGTTTCAAAAATCTCTATGGCGTCACCAGGTTGAACGCCCCACCAACGAGACTCAGACGGAGTAATATGCAATTTATATTGTTTAGCAACTGATCCGTCTCGTCTAAATAAGTAGGAAATATTGTAAAGTCGATCATTTTCCAAAGTCAAATGGCTACCGCCAATGATATTGACATTGTACTTCATAGCCATGTTGCCAAAAAATTCCAGATACTGTTCGGTAAATTCGTTTAGTCTTCGCGCCGAGAGTCCAGGTCTTTCGGCTGGGACAAGCGCCAACAATTGATTGGTCAAAAGCTCAGGAAAGAGCAAGAAATCCATCCGATACTCAGATGCAGTGTCGATAAAAAATTCGCACTGCTGTGAGAATTCTTGGAAGCTTTTTATGGGTCGCATCTGGTATTGAACTGCCGCTACCCGGACATCACGGACTGCCACTTCTGAATGCAAGGGATGATGTTCGGGATTCAGCCACTCCATGTAAACGGCGTGACCGCAAGACTCTTTATCACTGGGAAGATAATTTCGCAATACGAAGCGAATGGCAAATCCATTCGCCAACTGAGATGTGAGAACAGGGTCTATGAGATCTTTAGTGACAACTCTCCGAACGTATTCTTCAGGTGTCATGTCGTCAGCATGAGCATGGTAGCCAGGAATACGTCCCGCTATCAAAATCGCTCGAAGATTTCGCTTTGACACGAGTTCCTTTCGGGCTTCGTAGAGGCGCCTTGCGAATTTCATCCCTCGCGACGATGGATCGACTGCAATGTCGATCCCATAAAGCGTATCTCCATTTGGATCATGGGTTCGGATATAGCCACCGTCGCTCACTTCATTGTAACTATGCCATGCGCCAAAATCTTCTTCATCGACCAGCAAAGAACTGGAGGTCCCGACCAGTTCACCATCCAGTTCGACACCGATCTGACCTTCTGGGAAAATATGAATTTGACTCTCTATAACATCACGACTCCAGGCTTCCATTCCCCCGTAACATCGTTTTTGCAGACCTTGAACGACCGCGACATCGTCTTTCGAAAGTAGACGAACCACAAGGCGCGCGTTGGATACATCCTGATCCATAGGTCTTTTCCCCTAGCTTTTTGCGTATAGAGATAGCGTATGATTAGTTTTACTCACAACCGTCAAGTATAGGCCACGACACAAGCGATGAAAATCTTTTTACTCAAAGCTGAGTAGTACCATACCGTTCAAATACTCAACGGGCAATGCTAACAATTTCCCTGGAATTCCGAAAGAGATGAATCGAAGGAATTGCGCAAATTCCATCATTTTCCGGGGCGGCATGAAAAGATACAATGAAAAAGGAAGTTCGAATGAGTTTCAGGCAGCTTGTTTATATGTGGATATTTTGCGGAGGATGATAATGCATTACAAGGTAGTTCTTGAAGCCATTTCTTATGCTGCGCGGTCTCATAATGGTCAAACGCGGGCTGATCAACAAACTCCCTATGTCGCTCACCCGTTTCGGGTGATGACAATTCTCGCTGTCGTGTTCGGGGTGAAAGACGCTGAAACACTTGCAACTGCGGTATTGCATGACTCAATTGAGGATACTCCAGCGAATTATGATGATATCAAACAGGCATTTGGCGAAGAAATAGCGACTAGTGTAGCGCAACTTTCCAAGGATATGAGACTGCCTAAAAAGCAAAGAGAAGAGGAATTCCTGCAAGAATTTGAAGGTGCATCGACACGAGTGAAGCTTTGCAAATTGGGAGATATGCTTGACAACCTTTTGGATACTGATGCTATCAATACCGATAAACTGAGCAGTATAGTCCGCAAAGCTGAATCCATTCTTTCGACTTTGGAAGCTAAAGACAATCCCAAGGGTGTTCTTGTCGAAGCGGCTGTCGAAGAGGTGCAAAGCCGACTTCTCGAAATCCATGAGAGTGACTGATGCAGCAGCTAGGTCATCGCAGACAAAAGAATCGGAGATCGACAGGTGAGAGGCCTCTCAGTCAGAATATATCACTCGACTTGATCTCGTTGAGATTCTTCCCTAGTCTGTTGATAACTGTTTTAAACGCTGAGCCTCGGGCATAATA
>JBGSRE010000647.1:0-7105 GCA_041737755.1 Oligoflexus sp. | reverse complement strand
GGATCGATAACGAACGAAGGATTTTCCCCTTCCAAGGCAAATACTATCTGCCAAGACCCGATCACAGCAGTCCCTATGAAGATGTTTCCATGATTTGGACGGGGATTAAATCGGAAAACCTAGCGACCGTATACCTGACGGCCCATCTTCTGGATAAGCTTAATTTTGAAGAATTCAAGGAACTGCTGGGTTCGATGAATCTTCTGCCACTGGAGGGGGAAGCGGCGCGCGATTTTCACTATCGAGTGGCCAAGGAAACGGGTGTTCAGCTCGACAATAACGGTGTGAAAGAAAATATGCTCGATCGTGCCATCGAAGAGCTCAAACCGGATATGATTTTTTCTGGACGTATGGAGCTTTTGCGGGAACTCAGCAAAATCTGGTGGGGTCGAGGCTACCTGACGGAATTGCAAAATATCTATCGGCTGGATGAAGGCGATGTTTCTGATCGTGAACGCAATTTGCGGGTGGATCTCGTCAAGAAAAACTGGGAGCGACTTTCCACTCTTGCCCTTGATGTCCGGCAGGATTGGAAAATTCTGTCAGCGCGGGTCGCCGCTTCCGGTCCTGAATCGATCTTCGCTGATCCCCAAACCCTGGGCCTAGTCGCGCGCTTTCGCGTGCTCTCATCCGGCCATCGCCCTGCGCTCGGTTATGCGAAGGAACTTCCCGGTGAAGAATTCAAACCGGGAGCTCGGGGTAAACTGGTGAATATCGATCCGCCCGCTGGTCGGCCTTTAAATCCCTTGGATGCCCAAGCGATTTGGGGTGGTGGTGGGGTTTCCCTCGATGATGTGAATCTCAGTGGATTTTTACCCTTGCGCTATTACGACCGAATTTCTCAGTCGATGGAAGACCTTTATCAATCCGTGATTTCTCAAAAGGATCAGCACTCCCTCTATCAATATTTCAATCACCATGATTTCCGCATTATTGTTGGTTTGCGCTATCTTACCAACCTCTCCAAGGCCATGGGCGTATATTCGAAGTTAGAACCAGTCCTATCGTTTGGTTTGGGAACCAACGATGTGAGTGTGGCGGAAGTAGCCAAAGTCTATCAGACCTTCACCAACGGCAAGATCTATCGTTTCTATAAAGAAGGCACCGATAACCAACTGAATTTCATCCGACGTATTGAAGATCGGGAGGGCAATCTCCTTTATGAGCCGAAGAAACAAGAATTCCAATTGGTGGATCCTTGCTATGCGGCACAGATGGGTGAAATCCTCCGTAAAGTTGTGACGCATGGAACGGGTCGTCGGGCCCGTGGTGAACTTTATTTAGAATATCCCGTGGCCGGCGAGGGTCCAGAAAAGTCTCGTCGCATCGGTGTCCCTGCTTACGGCAAAACTGGTACGACCAATGATTACACAACCGCTTATTTTGCCGGCTATGTGCCATTCCCAGTCAAGCCAAATGAAGCCATGGAGCCCATGGCCCACTCGCACATCATTGCCTCCTATGTTGGATACGATCTGAATAAAACCATGCGTCGCGGTGGATTTCGCATCTCGGGTGCTTATGGAGCGCTGCCGGTGTGGACAGATTACGCCAAGGCTATGATCAAAGAAACCGGCTATCAAAAACTCTTTGATGCGGATGATCCAGCCAATGCGAATATTCAAGTCTGGCCAACTCGTAACCATACCTGCGCGTCGCCTGTAGCCGTAGATCTGCCGCAGGGATTAGTGATGCAAGGTGGAGGCGATGGCGACAATTTTGAGTTTACCAACTTTGAAAAAGAAGGTGAAATTTTCCAAAACGAATTCGCTCGCAGTGCCAGTGTTCGATCCTACTTGAATTTGGCCACCGTACTCAGCGGTGGATCTCGGGTGCCGCGTCGTGCCTTTCAACCCTTCATGAAGCCCGACGGTTCGCAGGACGGGCCCAAGTTGATCGAAGGTATGCTCGATAAAGAAGGCAGCTCTCCCCGCGAAGGCAGTATTCCGGTCCTTCCCGTTATGGAGAAGGCTCCTCTTGCGAAAGGAGATGCGGCCCGTTCTGCTACGCAAGCCTCGCCAGCACAAGGTCAGATATCCGATGACAGCGCTGAAGGTGATGCTGCCCTTGCTAATCCCGCTTCGGGAGCTGGCCGAGTAGATATGCCGGAGGCAAGACCGGCGGACAAAAAGCCAGGCGTAGAAAAAAAGGTGGATCCTAGTAAGAAAATCGAAGAGGATGCTGGGCTTCAAGATGATGAACTCTGGTAATTTTTGATTGGTCTCCTGTGCAAAAGGATCCTTTTGATGAGTCTCAAAAAACTCTCTTTCGCGCGTTCCAAACAGTTGTACGATGAAGCTTGTCAAGTCATTCCAGGTGGGGTCAACTCTCCGGTCCGCGCCTTTAAACAGGTGGACGCGCATCCGCTTTTTATTAAGAAAGCACAGGGCGCTTACATGTGGGACGAAGATGGCAATTCCTTCGTCGATTATATCGGCAGCTGGGGACCGGCTATTCTTGGTCATGCCCATCCGGAGGTGGTAAAGGCCGTAACTGAATGTTTGAGCAACGGCTTTTCATTCGGTGCCCCCTCTGAATTGGAAACCAAACTGACCCGCAAGGTTCAAGAAATACTTCCCAGCATTGAAATGCTGCGATTGGTTTCGAGCGGCACGGAAGCATGCATGTCGGCTTTACGAGTGGCTCGTGGCTTTACTGGCCGGGAAAAAGTGCTGAAATTCACCGGCTGTTATCACGGGCATGCCGATATGCTTTTGGTGAAAGCTGGGTCGGGAATGGCCACATTGGGCATCCCAGGCAGTCCTGGTGTGCCGCAGGGTTCCACCAAGGACACCATCACTCTGGCTTATAATGATAAAGAAGGGCTGAAGGATCTCTTTGCTAAGCAAGGTAAAGAAATCGCCGCGGTGATTGTCGAACCCTTTGTTGGCAACGGCAACTTTATTCGAGCTCAGGAAGGCTATCTTGAGCTCATGCGAAGCCTCTGTACCGAGTCTGGAGCAGTGCTCATCTTTGACGAGGTGATGACTGGATTTCGGGTTGGCTTGAGCGGCGTGCAAGGCCTGAAAGGGATTAAGCCGGACCTCACCACCTTGGGCAAAGTCATCGGTGGTGGCATGCCGATCGGGGCTTACGGCGGCAAGGCTGAAATCATGAGCAAAGTGGCACCTTCAGGGCCCGTTTACCAAGCTGGGACTTTGTCGGGAAACCCCGTCGCTGTAACCTGCGGGATTAAGACACTTGAACTCCTGCAAACCAAATATGCCTTTACAGAGCTCAGCAAGCGTACTAGAGAGCTGGTTCTAGGATTGAAGGAGCTGGCCTCCCGCCATGGTTTGGCGCTTTCTGTGGATAGCGAAGGTGGTATGTTCGGCTTCATGTTTTGCTCGCAATTGCCGACTTCTTTTGAAGAGGCCTCCTTGGCTAACATTGACCAGTTCAAACGCTTTTTCCGTGGAATGCTTCACCAAGGCGTGTATCTAGCGCCCTCGGCCTTTGAAGCCGGATTTGTATCCTTCGCTCACAGCGATAAGGACATAGCCGCGACACTTCATGCCGCGGATTACGTTTTTGCTAACTTGAGTCAATATTAGTATGAAAAGTGCCAGTACAGACCGCCAGGAATCGACTCTTATCGGTTGTCAGAATTCCTGGAGTTCCCATCCCCTGGTTCTCGAACTCGAAAAGTATGCACCTCGCTTCAATCTGATTCGGGATGATGGAGCGGGTCTGAATAAAAAATTAGAACAGGGCGAAGTCGCTCTGGCTTTCTGCCCTTCCATTAGTCTCGTTCGTCATGCTGATTTTGAAATGGCCTTGCCAGTGGGTGTTGCAGTCGACGGCGGCAGTTCCCTCGCATTGTGGGGCCTCAGCAATCATCATATCCATCTGAAGAACATTATAGACGCCCGTGTGGAAGCGCTTCGGGAAGTGTTCCGTAGCGCTCAGATGCATAAGACCGATAACATCAAACAGGCTATGACGGTTCTCAATGAAGGCTTGGCGAACTTGCCGGTTCTTCGCTTGGACAGTCTGCCGACGATGAAGCTTGCTCCGTCTTCTTCTTCGTGGAATGCCCTGGCTCGCGTTCTCTATCGTCTCATCTTCGGCAATGATGCTTATGAATCTCTGCTGCGGCAATCGGCCAACTCCCATACCAATTGGAACAGTGTTGGCGAAGATGGCCCGAGTTTAGATCTCCGTATTGAAAATGATGCCTTGCAGAAGCGCTGCAGCTTTCGTCACTATTACGATCTGGGAGAGATGTGGCGGAACATTACCAGCCTGCCTTTTGTCGCCAATGTTCTGCAAAAAAATCGTCGCCATTCACCCAACTGTCGTGGCTCACTGGCGGAAGTTCTGGAACTTGCGCAAATGCGCATGCAGGTGGAACCATGCAATTACCTGCCCGATATTCTTCCCCGCAATTGCCAGCAGCAAAGTATTGATCTGTGTTCCATGTGGAAAGGCGTGCATTACCGCCTGGGTAATGAGGATTTACGTGGACTTCTGGTCTTTCTTTCTCTGGCCAAGCCGATTGAAAAGAAGAGCGTGGAAAATGATGCCTTCACTTTAAAAATGCTGCGATGGCAGCAGCGTGAAGGTTTCATGAGCGGTCAGCTCGCTTAAAAATCAAGTTTATCCCAGCCACTCAAGAATCAAGATTGGATTCGGCTTCAGTAGCGGAGCTTTTTTTGAGAATAGGGCAGTTCATCCCTTTGGTTATCGCCAGAAAATGCATCATCACTTCGCCCGGGCATTGCAATTAAATAAGCAGTTAGAGGTTTGCTTGCTGCAATATTTTGTTCTTTTAACCTTTCTGAAAATAAGATACTTCTGGGTAAAATAGAGAAGCTTTCCCTCGAGGTGATTGATGAAGAATCGATTGATTGCAGCAGAGCGAGTCGAGGAGCTAAGAAAATATGACACACAAGAAAGTCCCTTTGTGGATCAGCTCCTGTCTGGCTGTATGGAAACAGCTAAACATAGCTGCTATTTTTTGCATGACAATATAAGTTCCCGGAATATGAAGCTTCTTAATAGTAAAGCTCATTTGGCCCGGGGCTCTTGCTTGGATGCTGGCTATATCTGGCTGGCGGAAATTTTTGGTAAGATTGAAATGGCAGCTGCAGAGAACAGTTTCGTAATGATTGTTTCTACCCTGCCTGAATTGGACCAAGCCATCAAAGCAACAGATGCAGCTCTTAAGCTTCTCTTGGCGCAAAACGCCTTGAAAAACTCGAATACTGGCCAAAAAGATTTATCACCGGATGGACTCTTGGGTAATATCATGTGATGCGGCATGAGAATGCGATTTCTTGCCGTTATCCGCCAGTCTCGAAAATCCTCCGACCACTCATGATTCCATGCTGAGATTTCTCCCATAAGAGCTGCTCGTCATCTTTCGCAAGATGTCGCTGGAAGACGGCTTAAGGCATTGTTAGTTTGCCAGCATGAATGGAATTCTTGCCAACATCGTGATCAGCTGCTTTATCCTTCACCAATGGCAAGGCAAGAACATGCTGAAACTCTGGTTTCAGAATTGTCAGACTATTCTTCAAGCGGTCGAGGCCCGAAATTATAATCTGGAGTTGATTGCATCATCGGCCGCATTTTTTGACCCTGATCTCCTCTCTCTTTTTCAGCGACAGATTCAAAAAGCTCAGCTGCGGCCATCCGCTGTTCGATCACTGTTGACTTGGATGAGACGCTTAGAGCAGGAGGATAGGGTGAGACAGCGACTGGCAATGAGCGCCGTCTTACGACTCGTTCTCGCCTCCAGTTTGGCCCTGGGCACCAGTCTCATTTTGGAGCGAAGCTGGGTCCTTGATCTCTCTCGCAATCCACCAGCCCTCTTGGTGCTTATCAGCCAGGCTCTGTTTTGTGTTATCTGGTTGAAAAGATTGCCAGGCCATCCTCTGGCAACTTCACGGCAATTGCGCTTCGCTTGGACTCGAGTCTGGTTGGGAGAAGGGACCCTCGGACCTTGGCAAGAGCAACTCGACAATCGCATGAATGAAGCTTGGAAATCAGGTCGAGATCCAACGGATGAAAGGCAGCAAATTCTTGAAGACTGGTTGCTTCTCGCCAAAGACGAACAAGAAAAGCGTCAGACCTGGGCCGAGGAACTCTTTGGCCTTGTTGAATTGGGCAGCTCCGTCTTTTTTCTTGGGACGGCTTGCACTCTGCCTTTGCTTCATCAGTTGGGAGGCTAGTAAGGCAGGAACGTATGCAAGCACTTCCATATCCTAACTCTGCAGTCCAGCTCCGATCGTGATTTAGCTTATCTTTTAATATCAATATGTTATCGCCAATTATGCTGCAACTCTCCGATTTTTCTACCCTATTATCGATCGTATCGCAGCTTTTAGCCGTTCTCATTTGACATTATATATCTGATAGGTATAAAATTTATACCTTTATCGCTAAAGGTTGTCTGGAGGCTCAAGATTTTGTTTGATTGGGACGATAACAAAGATGTGATGAAACGAGTCCAATATGGATTCGGTTTTTCCGAAGTCATGAAACTTTTTGATCGACCATACTATCTTGAAGAAAATCTTAGCTACCCTCATCAATATAGAGTCATAGGTTTTGCCAGCAATGGGGCTTTGGTGACTGTGGCTTGCGAGGACAGGACCGATTCCGATGGAAACGAAATAACATGGCTCGCAACTTTCTGGAAGTCATCTACCTTAGAAAGGCAGAAATATGAAGAAACGAAGTGATTTGAGCAACGATGAGATTATCGAACTGGAATCCAGAGGCGAAAGTTTGGAAGGAATTTTGCAAGGTCATGGACGCATGATTGGACCGAAAGATACTCCGTCCGAGCGAGTGCCCAGGAAACCAGATAGTGCGCGCCTTGTGGCGCGTGTGAATGTCGATTTCCCTATTGAATTGCTGCAAGCTCTGGATGCGGTGGTCGAACGTTTGGGCGTAAATCGACAAGCTTCTATTAAGGAAGCTGTTGCGGAATATGTAGATCACCAAATCGATGCTATCGAAAAGCGCGCGAAGTTTCTTGTGGGTAAGTGAAAGTAGCTGATCGAAAACTTGATCGCTCTGATACCTCCCCGTTCAAGTCCGCTTGTATGCTACGGTGGAGTGTTTGCTCCTAACTTCAAACGCCGTGATGAAATAA
>JBGSRE010000623.1:0-1555 GCA_041737755.1 Oligoflexus sp. | reverse complement strand
TCTGTTCATGTAGGCGAGAAGATCATTTAAAACAGGCACACGGGGAGGAGCATAGTGACTCGAAATGATCTCTCGATCGTAACGATTGAGTGGATTATTCGTCAGAGCTCCATCGGGAGCCCCATCCCAAGTCATACCCACCTCGGCTGAGTGAGCCACGTTTCGAGAAAATTCTTTGGTTGCGGTCTGCACCGGTCGTACAATCTGTTGCAGGTTTTCGTAGCGGTCTTCGCCTTTATGCCGACAACCGATGGAACCACAGCGCATATCCTGCTCAAAAGCCATCCAGAATCCTGTGCCTTGTGAGCCGGAAGCTATGTTATCCACGATTGTATTATCGGGATTGGAGATCCAGTATGTTGCGGATGGTATGAAACGCTTGAGCTGTTGACCGTTTCGATCGGATTTCAATAACTCACGCCCCTCAGGAACTTTTTTTGTCAGAATTCCCAAGTTCCCCCGCAGCGTATTACCCGTTTCATTGCCATCCTCTAGAAAGAATCCATGGCCAAAGTGGTTGTAGCAAACATTCCTTTCGACCCTAGCGTTTTGCGTGCCATGGATCGTCACGCAGCGTTGAAAGCTATCATGAATGCTTGAATTTCTAATAAATTGTCCTTCTACATTACCCGCCAGATGCCAATGAAAAGGATAGCGACCCATTTCACCCAAGCGCCCCAGATATTGCAATTCCACGGCATCAAGAAAAGCCTGCCCACCTTGATGGACCATGATATGCCCGCCCTTTTGATTGGAGGCATGGATGCTTGTCACCTTGATGTTTCTCGTTAAATTAGCGATTTCTGCTCGATTATCGAGCTGCAAGGTTTGGCCCCTTGAGTCTTTAAATCGAGTATCCAAGGGCTGCATCGTGCCGTTATGAAAATACTTCGTTGGCTGCAAGAGAGTGACTCGTCGGCCTTCTACTTGTGCAATTTCAAAACGTTCTGCCTCTTCCCACTGCAAAGATGTGGACCCAATGACAACAGTATCACCCCTTTCCCAAGGCAAAGCATCGGTCATTTCGAAACTCGATTCTCCGCTTTGCAAGTCTTTCGCGAGTTTACTAAAGGACGATTTCCGATTGCTGCCGATAAGTTCCAGTCTACCCGTCATACCAACGATAAAACTTCCTTCGGCCCCAGCCCTACCCAGATTCAATTCAATGGTGAGTTTGCCAGCAAAAGGACGATCCTGCTGACCACAGTGAAACTGGCCCTCGACCAAGATGGAGCTGGCACGAATACGATAGTGATCTTGCGAAGTGGCATAATCGGGGCACTTGAGCAGACCTTTTATGATGAGCGTATCGACATCCAGATCCTGATTGAGAATCTCGGTCGTTCCTATTTCTATCGTTTTGATGGTTCCTGGACTGTCGCCAAGATGATACGGAATGCCTTGGTCCTGAGAATAGGCCACAGTCCAAAGAGCGAGCAAGCCAATGCTCAAAAGGCGCTGCCTTAGATTCATAGAAAACCTCTCATCGGCTTGAATTTACTTTTTTTCCTTGAAGGCCCGCTGAATGAAAAGACTGATATCAGTCGCTACCGCA
>JBGSRE010000554.1:0-2469 GCA_041737755.1 Oligoflexus sp. | reverse complement strand
GGAAGAACATACCATTTATGTTCATCTGAAAGGCTAAAAAACTGAGCAGATAAAGGACATACCAAAGGTAGACCCGTTCTTTAAGGCTGACGTAAAGGAATCCATAGAAGATAACCATCACCAAAATAACCCCAGAGAGTCCTCCCAAGGCGATACTTTCAATCACAGCATGATGATTGAATGCAGGGCGCGTATAAATAAACACAGGAAACTGCATGGAACTTGAACTTTCCATCTTGAGCAGCAGATAGTGAACGTCAGGTGAATGCAAATGAAAGCGAAAGTTCGGGGTGCGGTGAAATTCGGCCCTTTGCCGAAAGGGAACACCATCTCCCGATTCGCCTAGGCTGAGAATCTGCTTGTCATCAATGAGAAAGGCTTTGATCGAGTCTACCAAGGGATACGCGCATTCAATGATATATTCGGAAGCATTCTGCTCGTTTTTAATGGGAATCAGAGCAAACACTGGACTTTGGACATAGCCAAGGTTCGGCGCACCACGGGCTGATTTTTGGCCCTGGCCGCGAGCAAACGCAGCGAGCGCATCTTCGGGACTCATGCTTTGCTCATGATCAATGACCCATTGGATGACAGGACTGGTATCCACAGTGCTTCGATCCAGAACGACTGGCGTTTGCAAGGAAAGGCTGAGGAGGAGCTCCTTGATCATGCTGCCTCCTCGATACGCTTTGGCATCGGCATCGATGGAAACTTCAGCTCGATTTGATAGGCTTCTTCATTCCAGACGATGAGGCAGTGGTAGGGATAAAGAACGTGATTGCACTGTTGAAGCAAGTTGGCAAATTCAGGGCCAATTGTGATAGATGATAGAAGCTGAAAAATAATGATAGTAAAGCCATCTTTCTGGGCGACTTGGTAAGGGATTTCCAAGCTACGACGATGATTGCTATAGATGTCTTTGAGCATAAATTCAATAATCACGCAGCTGACGTGGGGATTTCCTGAAATTTGTTCCAAAGACATGTCGGTCGGTTCATTTTGCCGAAAAATTACGGCTTGAACTCCGCCTAAGTTCAGCCGATCATTGATCGACTGAACCAGGGACGACGCAGAAAACTGGTTGATGAGGTAGCCATCAATTCCACTTAAGCTGCGGATCTCTATCACCGACTCAGCCGATCGTTTGACTCCAAGCTGCATATTTCTGCAGGTTTCTTGTATTTCGTTGACCTGAGTTTCAAGGTTTTCCAGAAATATTTTGCCCAAGGGATCATCTTTAGCGTCGGCAAAGAGTCGCAAGAAGTTCTCTTGCATTTTTTTGATATGCATTTGAATGACGGGAAGCCCAGAGCCAATATAGTTAAGTGGATTATTCAAGCGATGAGCGAGATCTGTGACGATCATGACTCGGGTCTGGAGCTCCATACGAAGCTTGTTTTGGGTTTCGGCTCGCTTTCTTTGATGCTCTCGGGATTGAATTTGAATCAGGTTGTAACGATCCGCCAAGGCGAAAGACAGCAATGAAATTTCCAGAATATTGCCAATCTGGAAAGCATAATGAGTGAAATAGCTATAGGGAAGGATTCCGAGCTGCTTGCCCAGATAAATGCATCCACCCAGCAGGAAGCTAAGCCAGGCGAAGAGATAGAAGCCGGCATCTCGATTATTCAAGCGAACCCAGAGGAATGCGGAGCTAGATATACACATGATACTAGCTGTGATGGCCAGGAAACTCGTAGTTTTAATCACGGCCTGGTAGGGGATAAAAAATGAGCTGGCAAAGAACACTATAACCATGATCATTTTTATGCTGAAGATTCGAGCTATAGCTGGGCTTTTGGCTTTCAAATCCAAGAAAGATGAGGAAAAGAGTAAAACGGAAACAATGGAGAGCAATGCCCCTTGGGTTATGACGTAATTATTGAGCGGTTCCGGCCATAGATAGCGTTGACCAAGTCCATTGAGGGCAACCTGCATCGTCAAAAATGAGCTCATGACGGCGACGTAATAAAAATAAGGCAGACTTCGCGTGCTTAGAAAAATAAAGAAATTGTAGATGATCATGATGAGGACCATGCCGGTATAAACGGCAAAGCTGCTAGTTTCCCCTAATTTTTTGCTATGGTAGGCTTCTTCCTGGAAGATGCTAACAGGAATTTGAATGGATGAGCTTGATTGGGCCTTCAAATAGAATCGATAGGTTCCAGGGCTAAAGTTCCAGACAAAGCTTGGAGAGATAGATTGAAAATTCCAGTAGCTGGCTCGATGATCGCCAAGTTCGTGGACTTGAATAAGCTTCAAATCCTGAAGAATATACACATCGATTTTATCAAGTAAGGCATATGCGATTTCGAAGTAAAGGCGATGGCTTTCTCGCAAGTCCAGATCCAGGGCCAACCAAACACAAGAGGATGTCCAGCCAAAACTCGGCGTCTGCTTGCTGTGATGCTGGAAGTCTTTGCTGCTAACATCCGCCAGGGTGAGACTGCAACTTTCGTCAATAAGATA